>NZ_BAAAUT010000053.1:0-23403 GCF_039534085.1 Planomonospora alba | reverse complement strand
CACACCCAAGGCCACGCCTCGCACCACACCCAAGGCCACGCCTCGCACCACACCCAAGGCCACGCCTCGCACCACACCCCGGGTGACGCTCAAGGCGACGCCGAGACTCACCCCCGTGCCCGTTCCCAAGTCCGCGACCGGCCGCACGGCCGGGGCGACGGCACGGCCGAGCCTCAAGATCTCCGTACCGGTCAAGCCCCTCCCGACCCGGACGAAGAGTGGCACACCGCCCCCGAAGACCCAGCAGGATCCCGGCCAGATCGGATAACCGCTGGCCATCGCCGTGTTTCGCGACGAATCTGTAATTTCTCTACGAAAGGCGGTGATTCTGGTTAAGCTACGGTCCGTCTTTCCCGGGTGGGGGCCCAGGCGCGACTGAGGAGACCGCTATGTACGGCATGCCATCGGCCTGGCGTGTCCCCGGATACACGGAGATCCGCGAGCTCGGCGCCGGCGCCTCCGGGCGGGTGGTGCTGGCCCGGCACGACGCCGACGGCACGCTGGTCGC
Organism: Planomonospora alba; assembly: GCF_039534085.1. NCBI lineage: Bacteria > Bacillati > Actinomycetota > Actinomycetes > Streptosporangiales > Streptosporangiaceae > Planomonospora > Planomonospora alba. Next base: position 22,895 of record NZ_BAAAUT010000053.1, on the reverse strand, counting down.
GATCAAGTACCTGTCCGACGAGCTCCGCGGCGACGCCGGCTTCGCGGCCCGGTTCCGGCACGAGGCCCGGCTGCTCCACCGGCTGAACGGCCCGCACGCCGTCCGGCTGTACGACTACCTCGAGACCTCCGACGGCTCCGCCATCGTCATGGAGCTCGTGGACGGCGTCTCCCTGCGCACCATCCTCCGCTCGGAGGGACCGACCGGCCCCGAGGCCGCGCTCGTGGTGCTCAGGGGGGCGCTGCTCGGGCTGGCCTCCGCACACCGGGCCGGGATCGTGCACCGCGACTTCAAGCCCGAGAACGTGATGGTGGACGCCGACGGCACGAGCAAGCTCGTCGACTTCGGAATCGCGCTCCCCGCCGGGGACAGCGGCGCCGCCACGGGCACGCCGCCGTACATGGCCCCCGAGCAGTGGACGGGTGCGCCCGCGTCCCCCGCCACGGACGTCTACGCCGCCACCGTGGTCTTCTTCGAGTGCCTGACGGGCACCCGGCCGTTCCGCGCGCAGACCATCGCCGCGCTGGCCATGCAGCACCGCACCGTGCCGCCGCCCTCCGAGGAGGTGCCGCCCGCGCTGCGGGGGCTGGTCGAGCGCGGGCTCGCCAAGGACGCGGACGACCGGCCGCCGACCGCCACCGCCTTCCTCACCGAGCTGGAGGCGGTCGCCGCCGACGCCTACGGGCCCGACTGGCAGGAGCGCGGGCGCCGCCGCCTGGCCGGGCTCGCCGGACTGCTGGCGGGGCTGTTCCCCCGCCAGCCGGAGACCCCGGAGTTCGACACCTCCCTGGCCGAGACCGACCTCGGCGACGGCGGCGACGGGTCTCTGCTCGGCCGCCTCGGCCTCAAGATCGCGGTGGCCGCCGGGTGCATCGCGGTGATCGCCGGCGTGGCGGTCGTGCTCGTCGGCTCGGGTGGCGACCCCGTGCTGCAGACGCAGAGCTCGGTCGCCACCCCCGCCGACTCCCCGTCCGACCCCGGTGAGCCGGTCGAGGACGGGGAGACCGACGAGCCGGCGGACCCCCCGTCCCCGGGCGGAGGCTCGCCGACCCCCGCCCCGACTCCCGGCACGACCGGCACGGCCGCCCCCGCGCCGGCCCCGCCCACCGGCACGTCCCCCGCGACGTCCGCGCCGCCGGTGACGCCCACGGCGAAGCCCGCGGTGAGGCCGACGAAGAAACGACCGGCGCCGCCGCGGGCCGAGCCGTCCTCCCGCCCCGAGGAGGAGCAGGGCACCCCCCTCGACGACCCGCAGACGACCACGTCGAGGCCGCTGCCCTCCAGGTCGGCGACCCCGGCACCGCCCTCGACCGCCGGACCGACCCGGACCGCGACGCCGGCCCAGACCCAGACCGCCCGCCCGACGGCGAGCGGGAAGCCGACGGCCTCGACGCCGTCCTCGCCCGATCCGACCGAGCCCAGCGGAGGCGCCTCCCCGACCTCCGAGGCGCCTCCGACGCCGCACTGATGCTTCCCCGCACCCCGTGCCGGGCGGCCACCGCACCGGGACGGTGACGCGCGGCGGGTTCCCCGTCCACACTGGCGTGGACGGCGATGGACCGGCAGTGGAGCGGCGAGACTTCGGAGGCTGCGGCAGATGGCGGAACGGACACGCCCGTGAGCGCCGGGCAGGAGGCGCCGGCCGGATACCGGCTGACCGGGCGGACATGGATCGGCGAGCTGGGCACCTGGCACTCGGCGGTCTCGGCCGGAGGCGCACGGGCGAGCGCGCTCAGGTTCGACCCCCGGCCGATCTCCGACCCGGCGGTACGCGACCGGGTGGTCGCGGCCGTGCTCGACGACCGCAGGCTCGCCCGGAGCGGCCTGGCCGGGCTGGTCCCGGTCGCCGACCTGGTCGCCGCCCGGGACGAGGTCTGGCTGCTCACCGCGGAACCGGTCAGCCCGGCCGTGGGCGACCTGCTGGCCCGGACGCCCGGCCTCCCCGGGCCCGACGCGAGCGACGCGGCCACCGTGCTGGCGGAGACCGCGCAGACCCTGCTGGCCGTGCACGCCGCCGGGCTCGCCCACGGAGCGGTGCACCCCGGCACGGTGGTGATCTCACCGGGCGGGGCGGTGCTGCTCTCCGAGCGCGGACTGGCCGACGCGCTGCACGGGCGGCCCTCCGTCCCGGCCCGGGACGTCACGGCCTGGGCCGCGCTCGCCCGCGGACTGGCGGCGACCTGGGCCGCGGACGCGCCCCGGGCCTCCGAGCTGCTCGAACGGGCCGCGGCGACCGCCGCCACCCGCGGTCTCGCGGCGGCCCGCGACGTCCTGCTCGACGGGCGCGGCCTGCTCCCGTCGGGATTCCCCACCCGCGAGCGGTTGACGGAGACCTCGCACCGGTGGGCCGTCCACGAGGCCCCGACCGGTGCCGCGCACCCGGCCGGGGCTTCCTCCCCGGTCCGGGCCGCCGGAGCCGCCGGAGAGGGCCGGCACGACGGGGACGCCGTCACGCTGCTGCGCGCCCCGGAGGGCGGCGGGAGCCGTACCGGCGAGGCCGTCGTGCGGTTCGGCCCGGGGGTGCCGACGCAGACGGCGGCCGCGCGGATCTGGCGGGAGGGCCGGGGGCAGGCCGCCGCGCACGGCGCCGCCGCCTCGCGCAGGGCCCGGCCCGCGGCGAGGCGGCGCTACCGCACGGCGCTCTCCGCGGTGATCCTGGCGCTGATGCTCGCGGCGGCCGCGCTGGTCTGGCTGTTGCGGGAGCCCACCGTCCCCCTGACCGTGACCGGGGTCGAGGTGAGGGTGCCGAAGAAGACGCTCACGTGCGGCCAGTCCGCCACGATCCGCGGCGTGTTCACCACCAACGGATCGCCGGGGGAGATCCGCTACCGGTGGCTGCGGAGCGACGGCGAGCCGGTCGAGCACACCCACCGGGCACCGGAGGGGCGGACCGAGCACGAGGTGACCCTGCGCTGGGACGTGCGGGGCAAGGGGACCTTCAAGGGCACGGTCACCCTGGAGGTGCTCTCGCCGGTCCCGGAGGGCGCGGCGGTCGACGACAGGAAGAGCATCACCTATCGGTGCCGATGAAATACCGCAAGGTCCACAATGCACTGCATACCGTATTCTTACTACCCTGACGGGCATGACCACGCAGACCCCCGCCGGCTGGTACCCCGATCCCTACGGCTCCCCGCATCTGCGGTGGTGGGACGGCAGCCAGTGGACCGACGCCACCCACCCGAACGACGCGCCGGCGGCCGCAGGCCAGGCCGCGGCGTCCCCGGGATCTCCGACGGGCCCGGCGTCCCCGCAGGGAGACGACGCCCAGCCTCCCTCTTCCCCCGCCCAGAGCGGCATGACCCTCCAGATGGAGCAGCCGCAGTGGGACGCGCCGTCCGGTGACGAGACCCTCAGGATCCAGCAGACGGAGCACCCCGCGCCCTCCGGACCCGGAGCCCCCGCAGGACCCGGGGTCGCCGCAGGACCCGGGGTCGCCGCAGGGCCGTACGCGGCGCCCGCCGGGCCCTACGGCGGACCGGTTCCCGCCGGGCCCGCCGCGCCGTCCGGGCCCTACGGCGGACCCGTTCCCGCCGGGCCCGCGGCGCCGTACGGGGCGCCGTCCGGACCTTACGGCGGGCCTCCGCCCGCCGGGCCCTACGGCGGCCCCGCGGCTCCTGCCGCCCCGTACGGCGCGCCCTACGGCGGACCGGCCGGTCCCGGCGGGCCCTACGGCGGACCGGCCGGTCCCGGCGGGCCGTACGGCGCGTCCCCCGCGGGCCAGCCGGGCAGGAAGAGCCCGTGGCCGTGGATCCTCGGCGGCGGCGGGGTCATCGTCCTGATCGTCGGGATCGTGGCCGCCGCCATGTTCCTGATCGACCCGGGCAGCCGGTCGTCGGCGAGCGACACGGTCCCCTCGCCCCTGCCGAGCGCGACGCGGGAGACCCTCCCCGAGGCGACGCCCGAGCCGACACCCGAGTCCTCGGCCTCGCAGGGCCCGTCGAACGCCCTGCCCCAGCCGGAGAACGGACGCATCACCGACCCGGTCACCGGCCTGTCGTACGACTTCCCCGGCGACAAGTGGCAGGTGCCCACCAGGGACAACAGAGGGCCGCTCGGCTTCGTGTGGACCTCCGGGGCGGAGTCGCTCTCCCACGAGAACTTCGACGGTCAGGGCAGCAGCTGGCTCGGCACGATCTACACCGCGGAGGTCCCCTCCCAGTTCGGCTACGACGGGCCGAAGAGCATGGACTCCGTCACCGCGCGGATCATGCTGGAGCTCGAGCCGCGCTTCTACAGCCTGGAGCACACGCGCGAGCCCCTTGAGCGCAAGGCCGTCAAGGTCAGCGGCAAGGACGCCTGGCTGCTCCAGTTCGAGCTGGACTTCAGCGAGGTCGCGGAGAAGAACGGCTTCAAGTGGAAGAAGGAGGTCGCCACCTTCGTGCTCGTTGACCGGGGCGAGAAGCCGCCCGCGCTGCTCTACATGTCCATTCCCGACAACCTGGACACCTCGGTGACCGACCGGGTGCTCAAGTCGCTCGAACTCTCCTGACCGGGGGGCACTACTCTGAAGGTTATGAGTGACCTGCTGGTCTGGATCGACTGTGAGATGACCGGGCTCGACCTCGGCCGTGACGCCCTCGTCGAGGTGGCCTGCGTGGTCACCGACGGCGAGCTCAACCAGTTGGACGAGGGCGTCGACGTGGTCATCAAGCCCCCGCCGGAGGCGCTGGAGCAGATGTCGGAGGTGGTGCGGGAGATGCACACCGCCTCCGGCCTGCTGGACGTGCTGGGCGGGGGCGTCACGCTGGCGGAGGCCGAGGCGCTCGTCCTGGACTACATCAAGGGCCACGTGAAGGAGCCGAAGAAGGCGCCGCTGTGCGGCAACTCCATCGCCACGGACAGGTCGTTCATCGCGCGCGACATGCCCCTCGTGGACGCCTACCTGCACTACCGGATGATCGACGTCTCGTCGGTCAAGGAGCTCGCCCGGCGCTGGTACCCGCGGGCCTACTTCGCCTCCCCGGAGAAGCAGGGCGGCCACCGGGCGCTGGCCGACATCGTCGAGAGCATCCGCGAGCTCCGCTACTACCGCGCGGCCGTCTTCGTGCCCCACCCGGGGCCCGACTCCGCCACCGCGCGCGAGCTGGCCGAGGGCATCTCCGCCCAGAGCGCCTCTCCCCGCTGACGCGGGGGCGCCGCCGGCCCCGTGGACCCCGCCCCGGGCGGGGCGGCGGGGCGCCGCGATAAACGGGGTGCGTGAGGACTCCCAAAGACCGCTACACTTTTCATGTGCCGCCGCCGCGAGACGGCGGACATGGTGGGCGTAGCTCAGTTGGCAGAGCGCCAGGTTGTGGTCCTGGATGTCGTGGGTTCAAGTCCCATCGCTCACCCCAGGCGAATGGCCGGTCCTACGGGACCGGCCGTTTCATTTCTCCCAGACCTTCAACTTTCCCACCAAAGACGGACATCACGGGTTATGCTCGCTGCTGTTGCTGCGCCGTAAGACCGGGGGCCTCGGCGACCTGACCGTGTTGCTTCCGCGGAGGCGGGATGAGAGTCGACGATGCGGGGTTCGACGGTGAGCCCGGAGTCGTGACGGGTCTGAGCAGGCGTGAGGCCGAGGTCATGGAGCTGATCGCGAGCGGCTGCTCCAACGGGCAGATCGCCCGGCGGCTGTTCCTCAGCGAGAAGACCGTCAAGAACCACGTGAACCGGATCTACGCCAAGCTCGGGGTGACCTCCCGGGTGACCGCGATCGGCCTCTGGCGGGAGCGGGAGCCCCGCGCAGGCGCCCCCGGGGCCCCCGCCGGCGGGCGGGACGGCCGGGGAGCGCCGGCGGACGGTCCGCGGGAGCGGGGAGCCTAACGGGCGGGGTCCAGGGACCGGGCGATGGCCGCCGTGCCCTCCCGGAGCTCCTCCGAGGTGACCGAGAGCGCCGGGCGCAGCCGTACCGAGCGCTCACCGCAGGGCAGCACGAGCACGCCCTCGTCCTCGCGCAGGCGGGTCACCAGCCGGTCCCGCTCCGCCCCGGACGGGAGGTCGAAGGCGCACATCAGACCGCGGCCGCGGGCGTTCTCCACCCGGTCGGGGAAACGCGCCTGGATCTTCAGCAGCGCGGTGAGGAGCTCCTCGCCCAGCTCCCCCGCGCGCGGGATCAGGCCGTCACGCTCGATGATCTCGAGCATCCGGCGGGAGCGGACCATGTCCACCAGCCCGCCGCCCCAGGTGGAGTTGATCCGGCCGCTCACCCGGAACACGTTGTCGGGCACCAGATCCACCCTGCGGCCCGCCATCACCCCGCCGACCTGGACCTTCTTGGCGAAGGCGACCACGTCGGGGCGCAGGCCCAGCTGCTGGTAGGCCCAGGGGGTGCCGGTGGTGCCGCCCCCGGTCTGGACCTCGTCCAGGACGAACAGTGCGTCGTGCTCGTGGCAGAGCCGCTCCATCGCCTGGAGGAACTCCGCGCGCAGGTGGTTGTCGCCGCCCTCGCCCTGGATGGGTTCGGCGATGAAGCAGGCGATGTCGTGGGGGTGCCGCTCGAACGCGGCCCGCGCCTGCGCCAGCGCCCGCTCCTCGGCGGCCTCGACGTCGCCGAAGTGGACGGCGGGCACCTCGATGCGGGGCCAGTCGAACTTCGGGAACCGGTCGGTCTTGACCGGATCGGTGTTGGTCAGCGAGAGGGTGTAGCCGCTGCGGCCGTGGAAGGCCCGGGTGAGGTGGAGCACCTTCGTGCCGAGCGCCGGGGACCGGCCGGCCGCCTCGTTGCGGCGGGACTTCCAGTCGAAGGCGCACTTCAGCGCGTTCTCCACGGCCAGGGCGCCGCCCTCGACGAAGAACAGGTGGGGCAGTTCGGGGTCGCCGAGCACCCGGGTGAAGGTCTCGGTGAAGTCGGCGAGGTGGGCGGTGTAGAGGTCGGAGTTGGCGGGCTTGTTCGCGGCGACCCGGCCGAGCAGGGCCAGGAAGTCCGGATCGTCGCCGAACGGGTTCACCCCGAGCGGCGCGGAGGCGAAGAAGGTGTAGAAGTCCAGGTAGGAACGGCCGGTGCGGGCGTCGACGAGCCGGGACCCCCGGCTGCGTTCGAGGTCCAGAACCAGCCGGTAGCCGTCCACGAGCAGGTGGCGGGCGAGGCGGCCGTGCACGTCCATGTCCCCTCCAGTCCGCTCCACAGCGAGCTGGGCCGATGATTCCCCATGTTCCGGTGCTTCTACCTGAAGGTATTACGCTTCATCTCCGATTTCCATGGAGATCCTACGGAAATCGGTCTCGGCCCGCGGGAGTCGGTCCTCGGCCGGGTGACCGCCCGCCCCGCGCCCCGCCGCTCTCCGGAACCCTCCGGAGCGGGTTATCGTGCCCTCAAGGCGCCCACGTCCATGAGGAGTACCCGGTGTCCCTTCGCGAATCCGCCGCCGACCTGCGGGACGAGCTGGTCCGTCTCCGCCACGCCCTGCACCGGGAGCCCGAACTGGGCCTCGACCTGCCCCGGACCCAGGAGAAGGTCCTGACCGCGCTGTCCGGCCTGCCCCTGGAGGTACGGCTCGGCGACCGGCTGAGCTCGGTCACCGCGGTCCTGCGGGGCTCGCTGCCCGGCCCGACCGTGCTGCTCCGCGGCGACATGGACGCCCTGCCCGTCGCCGAGCGCGACGGCGGGACGGTGACCTCCCGGGTGGACGGGAGGATGCACGCCTGCGGCCACGACCTGCACACCGCGATGCTCGCCGGGGCGGCCCACCTGCTCTCGGCCGAGCGCGACCGGCTCGCCGGGAACGTGGTCTTCATGTTCCAGCCGGGCGAGGAGGGCCACCGGGGCGCGCAGCTCATGATCGACGAGGGCGTGCTGGAGGCCTCCGGCGAGCTCCCGGTCGCGGCCTACGCCCTGCACGTGATCAGTTCGGTCCTGCCGAACGGGCTCTTCCTCACCAGGACCGGGCCGATCATGGCCGCCGCGGACCGGCTCGTCGTGACCGTGCGTGGCGCCGGCGGGCACGGCTCGGCCCCGCACCTGGCCAAGGACCCCGTCCCCGCCGCGTGCGAGATGGTCCTGGCGCTGCAGAGCATGGTGACGCGCGGCTTCGACGTGTTCGACCCGGTGGTGGTGACCGTCGGTTCCTTCCACGCCGGCACGGTCGACAACGTGATCCCCGAGGAGGCCCGGTTCGAGGCGACGATCCGGTCGTTCTCCACCGCCTCCCACCAGCGGGTGCTGGAGCGCTCGGTGGCCCTCGTCGAGGGCATCGCCGCGGCGCACGGGCTCGAGGTGGACGCCTTCTTCGAGATGGGCTACCCGGTCACGGTCAACGACGGAGCCGAGGCGGAGTTCGTCGGCGCGACCGTCCGCGAGGTCTACGGCGAGGAGCGGTTCACCCGGGCGCCGCGGCCCTTCACCGGCGCCGAGGACTTCTCCTACGTGTGCGACCGGATCCCCTCGGCGTTCGTGGCGCTCGGCGCGTGCCCGCCGGACCTCGATCCGGGGCGGGCCGCCTACAACCACTCCCCGGAGGCGCGCTTCGACGACGCCGTCCTGGCCGACGGCGCCGCGCTCTACGCCGAGCTCGCCGCCCGCCGCCTCGGCCTCGCCGCGAGCTGACGGAGGCCCGCCCGGCGGGATCCGGAAGACGCTGCCCGCGAAGGCGTGGCCCGGAAGGCGTGGCCGGGGAGGCTCAGCCGGCGGGGGTGATGCGGACGCCGACGCTGCCCGCCTTCCCCCGGCGGAGCCTGCTGCCGAGGATGACCAGCCGGGCCTGCAGGCCGTACTTCCCCACCAGCAGGCCGCGGACCCGCTCGGTCTCCTCGGCGGACAGGATCTCCGCCCGGCCCGCGGCCTCCTCGCCGCGGGCGTTCCCCCGCGCGTCGCACGCCCTGACCGTGACCTCGGGGTTGTTGCGGATCCGCTTGACCTTGCCCGCGGAGGCCGCCGACCAGATCACCAGGGCCTCGCCGTCGGGGGCCGTCCAGACCGGTGTGGCGACCGCCGTCCCGTCCCTGCGGAAGGTCGTCACGGAGACGTACGGCTCGGCGGCCAGTTCCCGGATGCTCGTCATACGGGAACTCTAGGAGGCGCCGTAGACCACCATGGAGACCGCCACGTACTGGACCAGGTAGGCGGCCAGGGTGAAGGCGTGGAAGACCTCGTGGAAGCCGAACCAGCGGGGCGAGGGGTCCGGGCGGCGCAGGCCGTACACGACGCCGCCCGCGGTGTACAGCACGCCGCCGACGAAGACCAGGACCACCGCGGCCACGCCCGCGCCCTCCATGAGCTGGGGCAGCACGAACACGGCCGTCCAGCCGAGGGCGATGTAGAGGGCGGTGGACAGCCAGCGGGGCGCGCTGATCCACAGCACGCGGAAGAGCACCCCGGCGATCGCGCCGGTCCAGATCACGGACAGGACCACCACCCGGGCCGCGCCGTCCAGGGCGAGCAGCGCGAACGGCGTGTAGGTGCCCGCGATGATCAGGTAGATGTTGGCGTGGTCGAGGCGGCGCAGCACGCCCTCCAGGCGCGGGGAGAGCGTGCCGCGGTGGTAGGTCGCCGAGATGCCGAAGAGCAGGCCCGAGGTGATCGCGTAGATCGCGGCGGCGAGCCGCGCCTGCAGGGTGGGGCCGAGGGCGACGAGGACGAATCCGGCGACGAGCGTGACGGGCAGGGCTCCGGCGTGCAGCCAGCCGCGCAGCCGCGGCTTGATCGACTCCGGGAGCGAGGACCTCTCGGAACTCTCAGAAGCGGTCATGGTCATGAACCTACGGTACCGTAACTTACGTTTACGTAGGTTGTGATCTCTCCTACAACGATCTTCCCTGGAGTCCGGCCGGGAAACAGCCCCTCATCGGGATGGAGGCCCCCTGCGGGGTGCCGGCCGGGCCCCTGCGGCGCCCCGGCGGGCGCGGGGACGGCGGACGGGCACCGCGGGTACGGCGGGAGCGGGACGGCGGCGGGTGGGACCGGGCACGGCCGGAGCGGGACCGGCATGGGCGGGCGCGGCCGGAGCGCACGAGGACCCGCCGGATGCGCGTACGGTTTCTCCCAGGAGCGGCCGGCCGGCGCGCGCGGGGGAGAGAGGATCCAAGGATGGCCAGGCGGGAACCCCAGGGGCCGGTGCCCGGCCGCTACCCGGTGACCTTCGGCGAGGTCGAGCTCCTGAACGACCTCGACCGGCCCTCCGGCTGGGTGGTCTCCTCCGGCGGCGTGCCCCAGTCGTACGTCGACCTGGACGACCCCACCTACCTCGACTTCGAGTACGTCCAGCTGATGGCCGTCGTGATCGACCTGCTGCCCCCCGGCCCGCTGGACGCCGTGCACGTCGGCGGCTGCGCGTGCACCCTGCCCCGCTACGTCGCGGCGACCCGGCCGGGGTCCCGGCAGATCGTCGCCGAGCCCGACGGCGGACTGGTCCAGCTCGTCCGCGACCAGCTCCGGCTGAAGTCCGTGCCCCGCCTCAAGGTCAGGATCCTCGACGGCCGCACCGCCACCGCCGGGCTCGGCGACGGCTCGGCCGACCTGCTCGTGCTGGACGCCTTCAGCGGCGCGGCCATGCCGATCGACCTGGCCACCTCCGAGTACATGCGCGAGGCGGCCAGGGTGCTGCGCCCGGGCGGGACCCTGCTGGTCAACATCGCCGACGGCAAGGGGCTCGCCTTCGCCCGGCGGATGCTCGCGACGATCCGCGGCGTCTTCCCCCAGGTGGCGATGCTCGCCGAGCCCGGCGTGCTGCGCGGCCGGCGGTTCGGCAACCTCATCGCCGCCGCCTCCCGCGCCGCCCTGCCCCTCGACGGGCTGACCCGCCGGGCCGCGGGCGGCCTCACCCAGGCGCGCTGTCTCCACGGGGACGACCTGACCAGGTTCGTCGCGGGGGCGCCGCCGCTCAACGACGGCGATCCCGTCGTCGTCCCCGTCCCGCCGCCCGCCGTGTTCGGCTGAGACAGGCACCTGGCACGGCACGGCCGGCGAGCGGCCTCCCCGGCGCGATCCCGCCGCCCGGGCCGGACACGCCCCTGCGCCGGAGCAGGCGGCGCCACACGGAAGACCGACCCTTCACCAAGCAAGGTGGCGGGCCCGCTCGCGAATCCGCTCGGCCTCCTCGCGTTCGGCCGGATCGCTGGCGATCTCGGCCGGCTCCCTCCGCATCCGCTCCTGCATCGTGGTGAGCCATGCCCGGCGGATCGCCTTCCGGACGGCCTCCGGGACCGGCTCACCCATCTCTCCGGCGGCCTGTTCGAGCTCTGCGGGTCTTCCCGCCGAGACGCACCGTCACTGCCGCCGTCGCGGGACGAACGTAACGCGATTCGCCTCACACTTCGCGGGCGGTCACGGCCCGGGCGGCGCCGGTCCGTGCCCTCCCCCGAGGAGGGCACGGGCCGGCGCGGCCGCCGGCGGACCGGGGCCCGCCGGCGCTCGACGCCGGCGTGCGCGCCGTCAGCGCTCGGTGAGCGTGACGCAGGCGACCCGGCGCCCGGCGGCGCCCGCCTCGGCCCCCTCGGCCTTGGTCGGCTCGGCGTGGATCACCAGGGAGCGGGGCGGCCGGCCCGGGGCGAAGGCCCAGTCCTGCCGCGCCGTCGCCGCGGCCGCACCCCGCCGGTCGGTGGTGAAGTCCAGCCAGACCTCGCTGGCGGCGCTGGCGTGGGAGTGACCGTGCTGCCGGTAGTGCGGCCCGGCCTCCTCGGGGTCGGCGCCGCACGGGTTCACGTGCAGGTGCACGCCGTAGGTCCGGCGGGGCAGGAACCCGCTGACCTCGACCCGCGCGGTGGACAGCACCGCCCCGGATCCCGCCGTCACCCGGGCCGACGCCCCGGGCGGCACCAGCTTCCGGTCGTAGGCGATCGCGGCGGCCCGGGGGGCGGGCTGCTCGAACACGCCGCCTCCGGACAGCTCGACCTCGGTGGGGGCCACGTCGTGCACGGCCGGGCGCGCCATCTCCTCCTGCCCGCCGCAGGCCGCCGCGAGCAGGGCGAAAGGAACGAGAATCCAGGACAGGCGCATCGGTGCTCTCCTCGACCGGCCGGAGGCTGGAACGACGCTCAACTCTAGCCAGTGATCGCCCGGGCACGCAGGGTGTTCGGGTCATGGAGCTCCCACTCCTTCGCCGTCACCGCCCCGCCCTCCGGTACGGCCGGCGGCGGGCCGTACCGGAGAGGGCCGCGGAACCGGGCCTGCGGGAGGCGTCAGGCCCCGTGCGCGGCGGCTATCTCGTCGATGCGGGCGGCCAGGGCGAAGTCGTTGCCGGTCAGGCCCCCGGCGTCGTGGGTGGTCAGGGCCAGGTGCAGGGTGCGCCAGCGGATGTCGATGTCCGGGTGGTGGTTCATCTTCTCGGCCTCGACCGCGATCTCGTCGACGATGCGGATCGCGGTCGGGAAGTCCGGGGCGGTGACCTTCCGGCGGATCTCGTTCCCCTCGCGCCGCCATTCGGGCACCCCGGCGAGCCGCTGCTGCACTGCGGAGTCGTCAAGCAGGTCCATCGCCCCAGGAGATCACGGCGGCGGCGGGAAGGCCAAGAGCGCCACACCCGCACCCTGCCGCACCGCGCCCTCGGCCCCCGGCCCCGCCCGGTGTCGAGGAATCCGTCGGGTTTTCACCTACTGGTCATGGTTTGCCGCTTACTGCGGCGAACCCCTACTTTTAGGTCCATGTTGCTGGCCGATCAGCGTCGCCTGCTGTGCGAGTACGGCCGGCGGGCCGCCGAGACCGGACTGGTCGTCGGGACCGCCGGGAACCTGAGCGTGCGCGAGGGCGACCTGGTCGCGGTGACGCCGAGCGGGGTGCCCCTGGACCGGCTGGAGCCCGAGGCCTGCCCGGTCGTCGACGTGGCGGGCCACCTGGTCGAGGGGGACCTGCAGCCCTCCTCCGAGACCCCGATGCACCTGGCGGTCTACGCGAGCGGCGACGCCGGGGCCGTCGTGCACACCCACTCCACGTTCGGCACCGTGGTCGCCACCACCATGACCGGGCTGCCGCCGATCCACTACACCGTGCTGCTGCTCGGCGGGCCGGTCAGAGTCGCCGAGTACGCCACCTACGGCACCCCCGAGCTGGCCGCCAACGTGCGCGCCGCGCTGGAGGGCAGGACGGCCGCGCTGCTGGCCAACCACGGCGGGGTCACCGTCGGCCCCGACCTGCCGGGGGCCTTCGAGGCGACCCGGCTGCTGGAGTGGCTCTGCGAGGTCTACGTCCGGGCACGGGCGGTCGGGGAGCCCCGGGTGCTCACCGAGGAGCAGCTCGCGGCGGTGGCCCACCGCGCCTTCCATCCCCCCGTCTTCCCCGTCCGCGGGGACTCCCCCGGCTTCCCCACCCGCGAGGATTGACCATGCCCCTCCAGCTGACCGGCACCCCCAGCGACCCGGACCTGCTGCTCCGCCTGCCCTGGGACGTCCCCCTGGAGGACTGGCCGGAGCACCGCCTGGTCTCGCTGCCCCGCGGCATCTCCCGGCACGTGGTGCGCTTCACCCGGCTCTCCGGCCGGGTCTACGCGATCAAGGAGATCAGCGAGAAGTTCGCCCAGCGGGAGTACCGCCTGCTGTGGGACCTGCACCGGCTGGACACCCCCGCGGTGGAACCGGTGGCGGTCGTCACCGGCCGGACCGGGAAGGACGGCGAGCCGCTGGACTCCGCGCTGGTCACACAGCACCTGCAGTTCTCGCTGCCCTACCGGGCCGTCATGTCGGGCACCGTACGGCCGGACACGCTCAACCGGCTGCTCGACGCGCTGGCGGTCCTGCTCGTCCGGCTCCACCTGAACGGCTTCTACTGGGGCGACTGCTCGCTGTCGAACGTGTTGTTCCGCCGGGACGCCGGCTCCTTCGCCGCCTACCTGGTGGACGCCGAGACCGGTGAGCTCCACCCGATGATCAGCGAGGGGCAGCGCAGACACGACATCGACGTCGCGCACACCAACATCTACGGCGAGATGCTCGACCTGGAGGCGGGCGGCCTGCTCCACCCCTCCATCGACCCCGAGGAGATCGCCGACTCGGTCTGCGCGCGCTACCACCGGCTCTGGGACGAGCTCACCTCCGACGAGATCATCGAGGAGGTGGACTGGCACAAGATCGATCAGCGGATCCGGCGGCTCAACCGGCTCGGCTTCGACGTGGCCGAGATGATGGTCCGCCGGAAGGCCGGCACCGGGCGCCTCATCGTCCGCCCCAAGGTCGTGGACGCCGGCCACCACCAGCGCAGGCTGCTCCGCCTCACCGGCCTGGACGTGGAGGAGAACCAGGCCAGGCGGCTGCTGAACGACCTCGACTCCTTCCGGGTCGAGTACGGCCTGCGCCACGAGGACGAGGCCATCGTGGCGCACCGCTGGCTGGTGGAGGTCTTCCACCCGACGATCGACGCCGTCCCGGAGGAGTTGCGGCGCAAGCTGGAGCCGGCCCAGATCTTCCACGAGGTGCTCGACCACCGCTGGTACCTGTCCGAGGAGACGGGGGCCGACGTCGGGCTGCGGGCGGCGGTGGAGTCTTATGTGAAGAATGTTCTTGTTTTCAAGCCGGACGAGAAGGCACTTATCTCCGAGGACCAGTAGCGGCCATCCCTCTCGGGGTGCACATCCTTCTACTCGGTGTTCAAATCCTTAGTCTCCTCATATATCCATTTTTATCCGGATACTTAACACCGGCGCCGATATCTCTACGCTGACCGGGCGACCTTTTCCGCAGTCGTCGGCGAGGGAGATCGAGTGCTCGGAATCGAAGAGTGCCTGACCGAGGTGATGGCCATCCCCGGTGCGCTGGACGCGATCCTGATCGATCAGACCAGCGGCACGGCCGTGGCCACCGGGGGCGGAGGGCGCCGCCTCGACGCGGAGAAGTCCGCCGCCGGCCTGAGCGCGACCCTGCAGGCGGCGCTGGACGGGATCTCGCTCACCTCCCCCACCGGAGCGGTCCGGATCAACGAGATGATCGTCTCCGCGGACGACGGGCTCTATTTGCTCAAGCCGCTGGATACGGTTTTCGACGGCCCATTAGTGATATATGTCCGGCTCGACGCGGAACGCGCGAACCTGGCACTCGCCCGGCACCGACTGCAGGGCCTTTCCGGCCGGCTCATAACGACGTGACGAGCCATGCCGAATGCCGAGAGCGTCCTGTGCGGACTCGCCGACGAGCGGGCGACCGGTGCCCTGCGTCTGGGCAAGGCCGGCGCGTTCTACCTCACCGGCGGCCGGGTGACCTACGCCGAGAGCTCCTGCTGCCCGCGGGTGGAGGACCTGCTGGTCGCCGGCGGCCGGATCTCCGTGCAGGCCGTACGGCAGGCCCGGCAGGCCTCGTCCGAGGAGCGGTGGGGCGGCGACCTCCTGGTCGACCGGGGCGTGCTCACCCGCGGCGAGCTGGAGTTCTGCGTGCTGAGCGCGGTGCTCGACGCGGCGTTCTTCCTGCTGGAGTCCCCCGCCTCCCGGTCGCGGTTCCGCCCGGACGACCGGCACTGGCTCGGGCCGCAGTGGTATTTCGACGTCGCCGGGCTGCTGCGGGAGCACGGACGAAGGAGGGCACAGTTGGACCAGGCCTGGCCGTCCGCCGAGCTGGACACGCTCCCGGTCGTCCCGCTGGCGCGCATCCCCGCCCAGCAGGTCATGCTGACCTCGCTCCAGTGGGAGGTCCTGGTCGGCGCGGACTGCGCGGCGACCCCGGTGGACCTGGCCCGGAAGCTGGGGCGGCCCGCCTACTCGGTGCTGCTGGCCGTACGGCAGCTCGGCGCGGCGGGACTGCTGCGCCGGCCGGAGCCCGCCCCCGGCGCGCCGTCCGGGACGTCACCGCCCGTTCCGCCGCCGAAGGCCCCGCCCGAGGCGGTGCCTCCGACGGCGCCGCCGGAAGCACCGTCGGAAGCACCGTCCGGGACAGGGCCCGGGGCGGCGCCGGCGGAGCACCCGTCCGGGGCGCCCGCGGACGGCCCGCCCGGAGCGGCGCCCGAGGCCCCGCCCGGGACGCTCCCCCGGCGGGCCGGCGGCACCGGACGCGCCCGGGACCTCCCGGAGGACGGGCCCGCCCCGCCCCGCCCCGCGGTGTGGATCCCCGCCGCCACCGGCGACCCCACCGACGTGAACCTGCTCATCCGGCTCAGGAACGCTCTGGAGGCCCTCGCATGAGGTCGGTCCCATGCCGCTGAGGCTGCGGACGCTGAAGTGGATCGGAAGGAGGACGCCCGTGGAACTGCGGGACGAGGTGTACCGGGAGATGGCCCTGCTGCGCGACCGCATGCCCGATGTGGACGGCAGCGTCGCGTGCAGCGTGGACGGCATCCTGATCGCCAGCGACCTGACCGGCAACGCCGAGCAGACCGGCGCCCTCTCCTCCGCCGTGCTGGCCCTCAGCCGCCGGATGACGGGCATCGCCGGCAAGGGCCTCCTCGAGGAGACGCTGATCTCCGGAACCAACGGCTACGCGGCCTTCTACGCCGCGGGCCCCAAGATCGTCCTCACGGTCCTGGCCCGCCCGGGCACCAACCTCGGGCTGCTGCGACTGGAGGGCCGCAAGACGGCGGCGAGCGTGGCCGCCGTCACCGAACGCATGTCGGCGAACCACTGATCGGAGAGACCAATGGCCAACATGGACGTGTCCCTCAAGGAGATGATGGCGATCGACGGCGCCTTCGGCGCTGTCGTCGTGGACTACAACAGCGGGATGGCCCTGGGCGCCCTCGGCGGCTCCAAGGAACTCGACCTGCAGATCGCCGCGGCGGGCAACACCGAGGTCGTCAAGGCCAAACTGCGGACGATGGAGTCCCTGGGCCTCAAGGCCGCCATCGAGGACATCCTCATCACCCTCACCGACCAGTACCACATCATCCGGCCGATCACCGGCCGGGGCGGCAAGGGCCTGTTCCTCTACCTCGCGCTCGACCGGGGCCGGGCCAACCTGGCGCTGGCCCGGCACAGGCTGCGCGCCATCGAGGAGAACCTCGAGGTATGAGCCTCCGGCTGCGGCGTGCGCGCCGGGAGCGCGGGCCGCAGCCGGAGCCCCGGGGTCAGCGCTCCGCGGCGGCGGTGTGGTCGCCGATCTCGGAGACGAACCGGGGCCACAGGGGTCTGGGCAGGTCGTGTCCCATGCCCGGGTAGGTGACCAGCCTGGCCCCCGGGATCGCGTCCGCGGTGGCGATCCCCCCGGAGAGCGGGACGAGTTGGTCCTCCTCGCCGTGGAGGACCAGCGCCGGCACCGTCAGCTCCTTCAGCCCCGGCGCGCGGTCGGGTGAGGCCATGATCGCGGCGAGCTGCCGGGCCACCCCGGCGGGGTCGTGGGCGCGGTCGTAGCTCAGACCGGCGAGCCGGGCGGTCCGCTCGGCGTCGAAGGGGTATCCCGGCGAGCCGATGACCTTCCAGGTCTCCAGCGCCCGCCGGACCGCGGTCTCCCGGTCGGTCACGGGCGGGGCCATGAGCACCGCCGTGGCCGCCTCGGTGGGCGGGGCGGCCTGCGGGCTCGGCGTGGACATGATCGAGATGAGGCTGCGCACCCGGTGGGGGTGGCGGATGGCCAGCGCCTGGGCGATCATGCCGCCCATGGAGGCGCCCGCCACGTGCGCCGATTCCAGGCCGAGCGCGTCGAGCAGCCCGGCGGCGTCGTCGGCCATGTCCTCCACCAGGTACGGCGCCCGCCCGTCGAAGGCGGGCATCCCGGCCTCGTGGAGGTGGGTGGACTCGCCCACGTCCCGGTTGTCGAACCGGATGACGTGGTGGCCGCGGTCGGCGAGCAGTTCGCAGAACTCCTCGTCCCAGTGGATCATCTGGGAGGCCAGCCCCATGATGAGCAGGAGCGGGCGGTTCCCGGGGGAGCCGAAGGTGTCGTAGGCGATCTCGATGCCGTTCGCCGAGGCGCGCAGGGTCATGGCACTCCTACCGTGCTTGTCGGTCGGAACAGAATCTCATTCTGTAGGCGCGGCGGCAAGAGGCCCGTCCCGCTTTCCCGGCGCGGGCCGGCGGTCCCGCGCAGCCGTCAGTCCCACCAGAACGACCAGGCGTTCCTGCCTTTGATCTGCTCGGCGTACTCCAGCAGCGTCCCGGCCCCCTGCACGATGCTGTCGGGGCAGAACGTCCAGTGCTCGGCCGCCACGTGCAGGGCGTGCTCGAAGGTGACCGGAGGGGCCGCGACGCTCAGGTCCAGGGTGTTGAAGCCCATGCCGACCACCCGGGCGCCGAACCGGTCCTCCCAGCTGCGCACCACGGCCGCCAGCGGGACCATCCACTCGTTGTGGTTCAGCGCGCCCTGCCAGCCCATGGCCACCAGCGCGTCGGCCCCCCGGCCCACCGCCACCAGCCCGAGCGGGGTGCGGCGCTCGGCCACCAGCCCGGCGTACCAGTCCGCGACCATGTCCGGATCGGCCATCGGCGTGCCCGGCGCGGCCGGTCCGGGACACCGGACGCCGAAGGGGTCGAGGATCTCCACCTGGTCGGGGCTGGCCTTCTCCAACCAGTCCGACCAGACCTCGGCCATGAAGGCGGCCGTGTTGTAGTTGTCGATCTCCTCAGGGGCGTCCGGGGCGATCTGGCCCGCGGTCCACGGCTGCACGGTGTCCTCCAGCAGCACCGGCCAGAGGCCGGAATGCGGATGCTCGGCCCGCAGCCGGGTCCACAGCTCCGCGGGGACCGCCTCGTCGCTGAGCCAGAACGCCGGCCGGTGGTAGGCCGCCGTCAGCAGCGGCGTGTATCCGGGGTCGGGCCAGACCAGATCTCCTGACGGCAGGTCCACCGCGAGCGTGCGCCCGGTGCCGCCGTCGGTGAACAGCTGGCCCAGCAACGGCGGAAGCCGTTCACGCTCGCAATCACCCATCTCTACCGTCCCGATCCCGACCACGCCCCAATTTTGCCTGCCGGTCGCCATGCGTACGGCGGAAGCCGCCAATGCCCCGCCGGGGACATCTCGCCATGATTCCATCCGCGGCCGACAGCGGTTCCGCGGAGGCGCCCTACCCTTGTGAGGCGTTGCTAAGGTTGGCAACTGCAAGGAGTGACAGCACGGGGAGAGCGCCGCCCCGGCACGGCGCCCGCTCCGACGCCCGCCGGGGCCGAGGGCCCGACCGCCCGCACGGACGTCCAGGTAGGGAGGGGTGCCGAGGTGAGCGCACCGCTGTACCAGTTGAAGGCGGAGTTCTTCAAGACGCTCGGCCATCCCTCGCGCATCCGCGTGCTGGAGCTGCTCAGCGAGCGGGAGCACTCGGTCGCGGAGATGCTCCCCGAGGTGGGCATCGAGCCGGCGCACCTGTCGCAGCAGCTGGCGGTGCTCCGGCGGGCCAACCTCGTCGCCTCCCGCAAGGAGGGCTCCACCGTCTACTACTCGCTGACCCACCCCGGCATCGCCGACCTGCTCGCCGTGGCCCGGTCGATCCTCACCGGCGTGCTGTCGGGGCAGGCGGAGCTCCTAGAGGATCTTCGCGCCTCCGTCCGGCAGAAGTGAGCAGATCCCGGGCGCGGGCGATGGCCGCCGGCGTGCCGGAGAAGACCAGCCCGTCCCTGCGGAGGTGGTCGGCGATCCCGAGCGTGGTCAGGACGTGGTCGTGGCCCGGCCGGACGCCCGAGAGCAGCACGGTTATGCCGCGGTCCTCCAGCCGGGTGATCGCGTCCCCGAGCACCTGCGCCCCGGTGGCGTCGATGGTGGAGACGCGCGACATCCGCAGGATCACCACCCGCACGTCGGACACCTCCGACAGCTCCAGCAGGAAGCGGTGCGCGGCGGCGAAGACCAGCGGGCCGTCGAAGCGGTAGGCGACGATGTGCTCCGCCAGCAGCCGCGGTTCCTCCTCGCCGTGGTCCTCCCCGTCCAGCGGCACCCGCTCCACCTGGACCGTCCGGGCGATCTCGCGCAGCGCCAGCACGATCGCCGCGCCGATGCCGACGGCGACCGCCGTGACCAGGTCGAGCGCGACCGTGACGGCGAACGTGAGCACCATGACCAGGGCGTCGCTGCGCGTCGCGCGGGCGATCGCCCGCAGGGAGCCGAACTCGACCATCCGCACGGTCGTGGCCAGCAGTACGCCGGCCAGCGCCGCCAACGGGATGCGCCCGACGAGCCCGGCGGCGGCGGACACGATCACCGCCAGCACGGCCGCGTGGGTGAGGGAGGCGAGCCGGGAGCGGGCGCCGGCCCGGACGTTGACCGCGGTGCGGGCGATGGCCGCGGTGGCCGGGACTCCGCCGAACAGCGGCGCGGCCAGGTTGGCGACGCCCTGGCCGAAGAGCTCCCGGTCGGGGTCGTGCTTCCCGCCCACGCTCATCGCGTCGGCGACGGAGGCGCACAGCAGGCTCTCCAGCGCGGCGAGCGCGGCCACCGCCAGCGCGGACGGGAGCAGCGCGCCGGCCGCCCCGAGATCCAGGAAGTCCAGGGAGGGCGCGGGCAGCCCGGCCGGGAGCGCGCCGATGCGCGCGGTGTCGAGCGGGGCCAGCTCCGCGACCGCGGTGGCCACCGCCACGCCGACCAGCGAGAACGGCACGCCGGGCCACCGGCGCGCGCCGGACAGCATGAGCGCGGCCACGGCGAGCGCCATGACCGGCGGCACCGCGTCCGGGGAGGCGGCGTAGGAGGCGACGGCGTCCGCGGCCACCCGCCAGGTCTCCTCGGCGTCGCTCGCGCCCACCCCGAGGGCCGCGGGGAACTGCTGGAGCGCGATCACCACCGCGATGCCCGCGGTGAAGCCCTCGATGACCGAGGTCGGCACGAACCGGATGCAGCGGCCGACCCTGGCCAGGGCGAGCCCGACGAGGATCACGCCGGACAGCAGCCCCACCGTCAGCACACCGCCGGCGCCGAACTCGTGCACGATCGGCACCAGCACCACGGTCATCGCCCCGGTGGGGCCGGAGACCTGCAGGTTGCTGCCGCCGAAGACGGCCGCGAGCGCTCCCGCGACGATCGCGGTCGCCAGCCCCGCCGCGGCGCCCAGGCCCGAGCTGACCCCGAAGGCCAGCGCGAGGGGGAGCGCCACGATCGCCACGGTCAGCCCGGCCGTCAGGTCCCGCCGCGGGCCCCGGCGGGCCGGAGCCCAGTCCGCGCGCCGCGGCAGCAGTCCGGTGAGGCGGGTGAGCGGCCGCGCTCCCGCCGAAGGGGTGCGGGAGGGGACGGCGCCGCCTCCGGTGCCGGGAGCGGCCCCGGAGGCGGTGCTCATCTGCGGGCCTCCGCCCGCAGTTCGGCCAGGAGCTCGCCCTGGCCGGCCAGCAGATCGGCCAGGATGCGCCGCGCCGCGACGAGCAGCTCGGCCACGTCCGGGGTGGACAGCGCATAGACGACGGTCGCCCCCTCCCGGGTGGCGGACACGATCCCGGCCCGGCGCAGCACGGCCAGCTGCTGGGAGAGGTTGGACGCCTCGATGTCGACCTCGGCGAGGAGGTCGCGGACCGGCAGCGGGCCGTCCTGCAGCAGCTCCAGCACCCGGATGCGGACCGGGTGCCCGAGCGTGCGGAAGAACTCCGCCTTCGCCTGGTTGAGCGGGACCGCCATCGTCATTCCGCCCCGTCGGCGGGCGCGCCGACTCCGCGCCTGACCTCGATGCCGTGCCGGGCGGCGATGCGCAGCAGGTTGTCCAGCCTGCCGGACAGGGCCTCTGCCGCGTGGTCGTCGCGCGCCTGGCGCACGAGCCGCAACTCCGCGTCCGTCTCGTCGATGCGCGCCAGCAACTCCGCCGTGAACTCGTTCATCCACCCTCTTCCCGTGAGACCGCCGCCGGACCCGCCCGGGCGACAGGGACAGGCTACTTACAAACTTGCTAATTGCGTAATTCTTCAAGTCGTAAGGGGCTTGGGTAAGATGGCCGCGGTGGTCCGCTCCCGGAGATCGTCCCGCCGGCCCAGGTCCCGATCCGGACCGGGTCAGGACCGGGTGGGGCGCGCCGGGCACGGCTACCGGTGAGCGCGGGCCGGCCTGGATGCCGGGCCGCGCTGGCCTGCGATGCGACAATGACGACAGGGCCGGGCACGGCTACGTGAGGGAGTGCAGCCAATGGGACGGGGTCGCGCCAAGGCGAAGCAGACGAAGGTCGCTCGCCAGCTGAAGTACAGCAGTCACCACATCGATCTCGACCGGCTGCGCGCGGAGCTCGGCGCCGTGGACGAGCCCGCGCGGGATCCGGAGGCCGATGACCCCATCGGGGAGCCGGCCGAGAGATAGCGGAGGAGGGCGCAGGCGCGGGCGGGCGGCGGGCCGTCGACAGATCCGCCGCCCACCCGCGCTCCGCGGCCTCCCGCAGCTCCGACCCGCCCGGCCGTCCCGGCCGGCCGGTTGGCGTGGCCCCACTCATTGGAGAAGACGCACGACGCCGGGACGATCGCCGGCATGGCCTTCGGCGACGCCTTCCTCTGCATCGTGCACGCCACGTCGCACACGCTGGGCGCCGCCTTCCACGTGGCGCGCGGGCGGACCAACGCGCTCTGCTGCCCCGCGTGATCCGCTACGACGGCACCGCCCCGGCGAAACCGCCGGGCCGGCCGGAGTACGGGTACCACCGGGCGCCGGGCGTTCAGCGGGCGGCCGGGGTGAGGACGCTCTCGTCCCCCGCCCGGCGCGGCGCGGGGACGACGGGGACGGGGAGCTCCGCGGGGACGGCGGAGGCGGCCGGTACGGCGGGCCTCCCGGCCGTCCCGCGGCGCCCGCCGGTGCGCCGCAGGGCCCGCCGGTGGAGCAGCCGGCAGGTGCTCTCGGGCAGCTCCAGCGCCTCGGCGATCTCGCGGTAGCCGTGGGAGAAGGCCTCCCGGAGCACGAACACCGCCCGCTCCTGCGGGGTGAGCCGCTCCAGCAGGGCCGTGACGGCCGGGGTGGAGGGGGCCGCGTGCCGGGCAGTGCTGCTCATGGGATCCGCCTTCCGGGAGGTTCTCGCCGTGCTCTCTGACACCTCCTACTCTCCTCCGCGGAGCGGGAAAGGTCAGTCACGGCGGCACCGCTCTCGGGGGTGGGGTCAGCCCTACCATCGCGGCCCCGGACGCCTCACCGGGTCAGACGTCCTTGATGTCGCACACCACCGCGCCGGCGCTGACCGCCTGCCCCACCTGCCC
>NZ_BAAAUT010000052.1:0-50278 GCF_039534085.1 Planomonospora alba | reverse complement strand
CATGTGGGCCTCCCTGGCCCCCGCCCCCTGACCCCGCCCGTCCCCCCCGGTCCCCTCCCTCGACCCGTTTCCCCCGACCCCCCGGCTTCCGCGGGGGCCCGGGCCCCCGCGGCCCGCGGCTCCCGCGGGCCACGCCCCGGTCCCCGGTCCGCGGCGCCGCCCGACCGGCGCCGCGGACCCGGCACGGCCGGGGCGACCCGTCTCCGGCGCCGGGCCCCGCCCGGCCGCTTCCCCGACGTCTTCCCCGGCACCGCCGAGCCCCGAAGGAGCAACCCCATGGCCGGCCTCTCCCTCCAGGCGGCACGTCCCCCGAAACCGACCCACCTGCGGATCGCGGAGTCCGCCGTCTCCGGCGGGGCCCGCTTCGCCGACCTCGGCGCCTTCCACGCGTGGTTCTCCGCGACCGCCGAACGCACCCGCATGCGGGTGGAGCGCGTCCCGCTCGACCGGCTGGACGGGTGGCTGACCGACCCGGCGACCGGCAACCTCGTCCACCGGAGCGGGAGGTTCTTCTCCGTCGAGGGCGTCGAGGTGCGCGACCCGGACGGCCCCGTGCCCTCCTGGAGCCAGCCGATCATCCACCAGCCCGAGGTCGGCATCCTCGGCATCCTCGTCAAGGAGTTCGACGGCGTCCTGCACTGCCTGATGCAGGCCAAGAACGAGCCCGGCAACTGCAACGGCCTGCAGCTGTCGCCGACCGTGCAGGCCACGCGGAGCAACTACACCCAGGTCCACCGGGGCAGGCCCGTCCCCTACCTCGACTACTTCCGGGACACCTCCCGGCACTCGGTCCTCGCCGACGTGCGCCAGTCCGAGCAGGGCGCCTGGTTCTACCGCAAGCGCAACCGCAACATGATCGTGGAGGTCACCGAGGAGGTCGAGGAGCTCGACGGCTTCTGCTGGCTCTCCCTGGGCCAGCTGCACGAGCTGCTCACCGTGCCGGACCTGGTGAACATGGACGCCCGGACGGTGCTGTCGTGCCTGCCCTTCTCCGGTCCCGGCGCGGGTTCCGAGCCGCCCGCCGGGCCCGGCCACGCCTTCCGCGCCGCGCTCGCGCGCTCCTGCGACCCGGCCGCGGGCGCCCTGCACGGGACCGGGGAGGTGCTCAGCTGGATCACCGACGTGCGCAGCCTCACCGACCTGACCGCCGAGCGCGTCCCGCTCGACCGGGTGCGGGGCTGGCACCGTACCGGCGGGAGGATCACCCACGAGACGGGCCGGTTCTTCGACGTCGTCGGCGTCGGCGTCACCGCCGAGGGCCGCGAGGTCGGCGGCTGGATGCAGCCGGTGATCGAGCCGCACGGCACCGGGGTCATCGCGTTCATGGTCAAGCGGGTCGGCGGGGTGCTGCACGCGCTGGTGCACGCGCGCGCCGAGCCGGGCTCCTCCGACGTGGTGGAGCTGGCGCCGACCGTGCAGTGCACCCCGGAGAACTACGACCACCTGCCCGCCGGGGCCCGCCCGCCCCTGCTGGAGGAGGTGCTCGGGGCGGGGCCGGAGCGGATCAGGTTCGACACGGTCCTGTCCGAGGAGGGCGGGCGCTTCCTCAACGCCCGCAACCGCTATCTGATCGTCGAGACCGGCGAGGACGCCGATCCCGGCCTGCCCGGCTACCGCTGGCTGGCCGTCCACCAGCTCGGCGAGCTGCTGCGGCACAGCTACTACGTGAACGTGCAGGCACGCAGTCTCGTCGCGTGCCTGCACAGCCTGTCCACACCGCTCCCTACAGGGAGTCGAGCACCTCGCGCACCGCGCTGATCACCTTGTCCTGGACCCCGGGGTCCAGCGACGGGTACATCGGCAGCGAGAAGATCTCCTGGGCCAGCTCCTCGGTGACGGGGAGCCGGCCCTTCTCGTAGCCGAGGTGCGCGAAGCCCGTCATGGTGTGCACCGGCCACGGGTAGCTGATGTTCAGGTGGATGTCGTAGGCCTTGAGGGCCTCGATGATGTCGTCGCGGCGGGGGTGGCGCACCACGTAGACGTAGTAGACGTGGTCGTTGCCCTCGGCCAGGGCGGGCAGCACCAGGTCGGTGTCGCCCAGGCCCTCGGCGTAGCGCTCGGCCACCGCGCGCCGCCCGGCGATGTAGGAGTCGAGCCTGCGGAGCTTGCGGCGCAGGATCTCCGCGTGCACCTCGTCGAGCCGGCTGTTGTGGCCGGGCGTCTCGACGACGTAGTAGACCTTGTCCATGCCGTAGTAGCGCAGCCGGCGCAGGTTCTGCTCGACCTGGTCGTCGGAGGTGACCGTCGCGCCGCCGTCCCCGTAGGCGCCGAGCACCTTGGTCGGGTAGAAGGAGAAGGCCGCGGCCTTGCCCATCGTGCCGGCCAGCCGGCCGTGGTGGCGGGCGCCGTGCGCCTGCGCGCAGTCCTCGAAGATCGAAAGGCCGTGCTCGGCGGCGATCCGCTCCAGCGGGGCCATGTCGACGCACTGGCCGTACAGGTGGACCGGGAGGATGCACGTGGTGCGGGGCGTGATGGCCGCCTCCACCTGCTCGACGTCCATCAGGTAGTCCTCGCGGCGCACGTCCACGAAGACCGGGGTCGCACCGACGGCGTCGATCGCCAGCACGGTCGGCGCCGCGGTGTTCGAGACCGTGATCACCTCGTCGCCGGGCTTGACGCCGATCGCCTGCAGGCCGAGCTTGATGGCGTTGGTGCCGTTGTCGACGCCCACGCAGTGCGCCAGGCCGTGGTAGGCGGCGAACTCCTCCTCGAAGGCCCGCACGCTCTCACCGAGCACCAGCCGCCCCGAGGAGAAGACGGTCTCGACGGCGTCGAGAATGTCCTCGCGCTCTTTTTCGTACTCCCGCAGGTAGTCCCAGACAAGAGTGGCCATCACTATCCTTCCTCTGGATTCGCGATTCAACGGTATTTTTGCCCGGCACAGGCCCGCAACCCCTAGAAGAAGGGCCGTCACCCCGGAATCCGTACGGCTCTATTGAGTGCTCCCACCTGCGCGGATAGCGTTATTCACATTCCTAGAATGGGGGTATCCGGTAATGAAGGGAATCATCCTCGCCGGCGGCTCGGGAACCAGGCTCCATCCGATAACCCTGGCCGTCTCGAAACAGCTTCTCCCGGTCAACGACAAACCGATGATCTACTATCCGCTCTCGGTGCTCATGCTCGCCGGGGTCCGCGAGATCCTGGTCGTCTCGACGCCCGCGGACGTGCCGCACTTCCGGCGGCTGCTCGGGGACGGCTCCCGGCTCGGGCTCAGCATCGACTACGCCGAGCAGCCGGAGCCGGGCGGCATCGCGCAGGCGTTCCTCATCGGCGCCGACCACATCGGCGACGACACGGCGGCGCTGATCCTGGGCGACAACATCTTCCACGGGCAGGCCTTCTCCGAGGTGCTGGAGGAGAACTCCCGGGACGTGCGGGGCTGCGTGCTGTTCGGCTACGCCGTACGGGACCCCGAGCGCTACGGCGTGGGCGAGGTGGACGCCTCAGGCCGGCTGGTCTCCATCGAGGAGAAGCCCGCCCGTCCCCGCTCCAACCGCGCCATCACCGGCCTGTACTTCTACGACAACGACGTCGTCGACATCGCCAAGAACCTCCAGCCGTCCCCGCGCGGCGAGCTGGAGATCACCGACGTCAACCGGGTCTACCTGGAGCGCGGGCAGGCCAAGCTGGTCGACCTGGGCCGCGGCTTCGCCTGGCTGGACACCGGCACGCCGGAGTCGCTCCTGCAGGCCGGGCAGTACGTCCAGACCCTGGAGGAGCGCCAGGGCGTGCGCATCGCCTGCCTGGAGGAGGTGGCGCTGCGCATGGGCTTCATCGACGCCGAGGAGTGCTACCGGCTGGGCGCGGAGATCCCCAAGTCGAGCTACGGCCAGTACGTGATGAGCATCGCGAGCGGCTTCTGAAGCCCCGCACGGCCCCGGGGCCCGCACGGCCCCGGGGCCTTCGCGTGCCCGGACCCGGACCGGCGGCGCGCCCCGGCGCTTCCTCCCGCCCGGACCCGGACCGGCGGCGCGCCCGGGGGGTCTCGGCGCGCCCGGGCCGCGCGGCCCGCCCCGGGAGGATCACAGCGGCACGCCCCGGCCGGGAGCGGCCCGGCGGGGGCGTGCCGTGCGCGCGTCACTCCGCGGCGGCCGCCGCCTCGGCCGGGCGCGACCGGGTGGCCAGCCAGGTGGGCGCCAGGGTGGCGGCCACGGTCAGCAGCGTCGCGAAGGCGACCACCGCCAGGTAGATCCAGACCGGCCCCGACGGGAACGGGGTGTCGTCGACCGCGATGCTGAACGGCACCAGGCTGATCAGCGAGGCGACCGTGCCGAGCAGGATGCCGATCCCCGCCACCAGGCCGGCTTCGAGCGCCATCATCCGCATCACCTGCGCCCGGGTCGAGCCGGTCAGCCGCTGCAGGCCGAACTCCCTGCGGCGCCGCGCGGTCGCCATCACCTGGGTGTTGACCATCGAGATCGCCGTGTAGGCCAGGACCATGCCGACGAGCAGGTAGTTCACCCACGCCTGCGTCCGCTGCTGCTCGGCGTGGGTCGCGGTGAGCGCGTCGCGGTCGGCCACGACCACGCCCTCCTGCCCCTCGGCCAGCCGGCCCAGCGCCGCCATCAGCGCGTCCGCGCCGACGCCGTCGGCCGCCCTGACCAGGATCTGCGGGGCCAGGCCCGCCGTGGTGTGCGGGGCCAGCAGGTCGGCCGGGACCAGGAACTTCTCCGAGCCCGTCCGGGTCTCGAAGAGCGCGACCACCTTGAGGTCCACCGCCGACCGGTCGCCCAGCCGCACGGTGACCGTGTCGCCGATGCCGACGCCGCCGCCGATGGCCCGCGCGTGGTCGGCCTCCAGCGCGACGGTCTTCCCGCGCAGGTCGCCGAAGGAGCCCTCGGAGGGGGTGAGCGCGATGGTGCGCGCCACGCCCTCGGCGGTGACGCCCTGGATCGGCCAGCCCTCCTCCCGCTGCCAGCCGTCGTGCGGCTTCTCCACGTACCCGGTGCTGGTCACCAGCTCGGTGGCGCCGCCCTGGCCCACCTCGGGCAGCTCCCGGACCTTCGCCAGCAGCCCGGGGGCCAGCCCCCCGGTGGCCGAGGTGACGACGGCGTCGGCCCGCAGGCTCTCGGTGTAGGCCCGCTCGGTCGCGCTGACCTGCGTCGTCTGCATGTACAGGTTGGCGGTGGCCATCCCGGTGGCGAGCATGACGGGCAGGACCGCGGCCGACATGCGGGTGGTGCGGGCGCGCGCGTTGAGCAGCGCCAGGTAGCCGGGCGTGCCGGACAGCGACAGCAGCGGGCGGCCGAGCAGCTCGGTCAGCGCCTTGGTCAGGGCGGGGGCCAGCAGCGCCAGGCCGAGCGCCCAGACGAGCACCGCCGGACCCGCCGTGCTGGAAGTCAGCGGGCCGCTCATGATGAACACGGTCACCCCGGCCAGCGACAGGCCGCCGACGAAGCAGATCACCGCGGGGATCCAGCGGCCCGGCCCCGGCCTGCGGTACGGCTGCAGGGCCGACTCGGCCAGCGCCTCGGTCGGCTTGGTCGCCGCCGCGCGCCGCGCCGTGACCAGCGCCGCCGTGAACGCGGTGAGCAGGGAGACGCCGGCGCCGACGAGGACCGGGAGCAGCCCCTGGCGGAACACCACCACCTCCGGGACCACGCCGGCCGCCACGAGCCGGTCGAACAGCCACCCGCCCAGCAGGAAACCGGGCACGATCCCGGCCAGCGTGGCCAGGGTGGAGACCGCCATCGCCTCGCCGATGACCATCCGGCGGACCTGGCCGGGGGTCGTGCCGATCGCCCGCAGCAGCGCCATCTCCCGCTGGCGCTGCTGCACCGACAGGCCCAGGGTGCTCGCCACCACGAACATCGCGACCATGATGCCCATCGCGCCGAACACGGCGGCCAGCACGATGAGGTTCTCGGAGCTGGTGAGCGCCGCCGGGAACTCGGCGAGCCCGCGGTCGTCCCCGATCAGCGTGACCGTGTTCTTCCCGCGCAGCGCCGCGTCGATCCGGGCCCGCAGTTCCTCCGCCCCGACGCCCGGCGCCGCGATCACGCCGATCGCGTCCGCCTTCCCGGCGAGCCCGGACAGCCGCTCGGCGTCCGCCGCTCCGAAGAACACCGCGGGCTCCGGGCCTGCCGCGGAACCGTCACCGGCTGCGGGCGCGGTGGCGATCCCGGTCACCCGGTAGGTCCCGATGACCCCCCGGACCGTGATCTCGATCTGGTCCCCGGTCTTCTTCCCGGACCGCCGCGCGGTCTCCGCGTCGAGCACGACGTCGCCCTCGGCCGCCGGGGCGGCGCCCTCGCGCAGGCCGTACGGCGCCAGCTCGGCCGAGGCCCACGGGTGGCCGGAGACCGGCCCGGCGTACCCGACCAGCAGGGCGGGGAACGACAGGTCCGGGATCGCCGCGGCCACGCCGGGCACCTTCGCGACCGTGCCCGCCAGGCCGGCGTCGAGCCGGACCCGCTCGGGCAGGGTGCCCCACTGCAGGTCCTCCTCCTCGTCGGCGGGGTCCGCCTTGGGCAGGGTGTAGACCTGGTCGCCGCCGACCACGACCGTGGCGGCGGCCAGCCGCTTCGGCGGCACGTCGAGGCGGATGCCCGTCTCCATCAGCGCGCCGCAGGCCGTGATGATCGCCGCCCCGAGGAGGACCGCGACGAAGCCGGCCAGGAAGGCGCTCCGCCGGAAGCGGAGGGTGCTCAGGGCCAGGCTCCACATCAGTAGCCACCCCCGGCCCGGGAGGGGGCCTGCCGCCGGGGCCGCTCGTCCCAGGCGCCCAGGTGGGTGAGGCGCTCGGCGACCGCCTCGGCGGTCGGGTTCGCGATCTCACCGACCAGCCGGCCGTCGGCCAGGAACACCACCCGGTCGGCGTAGGAGGCGGCCACCGGGTCGTGGGTGACCATCACCACGGTCTGGCCGGCCTCCTCCACCGCCTCCCGCAGCAGGGTCAGCACCTCCATCGCGGTGCGGGTGTCCAGTGCCCCGGTCGGCTCGTCACCGAAGATCACCGCGGGCTGGGTGACCAGCGCCCGGGCGATCGCCACCCGCTGCTGCTGGCCGCCGGACAGCTCGCTCGGCCGGTGGTCCACCCGGTCGCGCAGGCCCACCCGGGCGATCACCTCGGCCACGAACCCGGGGTCCGGCTCGCGGCCCCCCAGCTTCATCGGCAGCGTGACGTTCTGCAGCACGGTCAAGGCCGGCAGGAGGTTGAACGACTGGAAGATGAAGCCGATGCGCTCGCGCCGCAGCCTGGTCAGCGCGACCTCTCCCAGTCCCGTGATCTCTTCGCCGTCGAATACGATCGATCCCGAGGTCGGCCGGTCCAGGCCGGCCGCGCAGTGCAGGAAGGTGCTCTTGCCGGAGCCGGACGGTCCCATGACGGCGGTGAGGCTGCCGCTGCGGAACCCGATCGTGACGCCCGCGAGCGCCTCGACGGTCCCGCCGCCCCTGCCGTAGGTCTTGCGCACCGAATCCAGCCGGACGACCTCGGCGGACCGATCGACCCCACGCGGATTACGCTGTCGATTCATGCACAGCAGCATGAAACGCCGTCAGAGCGCCGGTCAATGAAAACAGGGGTGCCCGGACCCGTTTCAGGGGTCGCCGCGGACGGTCACCGGGCGGCGCCGTACGGCCTGGCCCGGGCGGCGCAGCCCGCGAGTAAGGGCAGGTAAGGGTGGAGAAAGAATATGCTTCCGAAATAGCGTTCGCAACAGCGGGACCACGAACAGAAGAAATGGCGGCCCCGGGGCGGGGAAATGTGGTCCGCGCGTTCGGCGCCCGTCCGTCCGGCGGCCGTCACGGAAGGCTGAGGACGGAGAAGAAATGAAGATACTGGTCACCGGCGGGGCCGGTTTCATCGGCTCCCACTACGTCCGGACCCTCGCCGCCGAGGGCCGGGCCGCCGTCACCGTCCTGGACAAGCTCACCTACGCCGGCAACCTCGCCAACCTCGACCCGGTGCTGGACCGGATCCGGTTCGTGCACGGCGACATCTGCGACGCGGACCTGGTCGGCCCGCTCGTCGCCGAGCACGACACCGTGGTGCACTTCGCCGCGGAGTCCCACGTCGACCGCTCCATCCTGAGCGCGGCCGAGTTCGTCCGCACCAACGTGGGCGGCACCCAGACGCTGCTGGACGCGGCGCTGCGCTCCGGGCTCGGCACCTTCGTGCACGTCTCCACCGACGAGGTGTACGGGTCCATCGCCGAGGGCTCCTGGCCGGAGACGGACCCGCTCCGCCCCAACTCCCCCTACGCCGCCTCCAAGGCCGCCGCCGACCTGCTCGCGCTCTCCTACCACCGCACCCACGGGCTGGACGTGCGGGTGACCCGCTGCTCCAACAACTACGGGCACCACCACTTCCCGGAGAAGGTCATCCCGCTGTTCATCACCAACCTGCTCGACGGGGTGAAGGTGCCGCTCTACGGGGACGGGCTCAACGTCCGCGACTGGCTGCACATCGACGACCACGTGCAGGGCATCGAGCTGGTACGGCAGGCGGGCCGGCCCGGCGAGGTCTACAACATCGGCGGCGGCACCGAGCTGAGCAACCGGGAGCTGACCGCCCGGCTGCTGGCCGCCTGCGGCGCCGGCTGGGACATGGTGGAGTTCGTCGAGGACCGCAAGGGCCACGACCGCCGCTACTCGGTCGACTGCAGCAAGATCATGGAGGAGCTGGGCTACCGTCCCCGCAAGGACTTCGACACCGGCCTGGCCGAGACCGTCGCCTGGTACCGCGAGAACCGGTCCTGGTGGGAGCCCCTCAAGCACCGCGCCACCCTCGTCCCCAGCGGGCGCTGACCGGAGCCCGCGAGACGTCCCGCCGCCGGACGGGCTCCGCCGCCCGGACGGGCTCCGTCCCCGGCCCGGGGCGGCGGACCCCGCGGACGGCCGAGCCCGGACCCCGCGGACGGCCGAGCCCGGACCCCGCGGACGGCGCCGCTCCGGCCGCGCCTGCTCGGCTCGGCCGGGGCGGCGCCTCCGGACCGGCTCAGCCCAGCCGGGCCAGTTCCTCCTCGGTCAGCACGAGCTCCGCGGCGGCCACCGAGTCGAGGATGGTCTCCGGGCGGCTGGCCCCGGGGATCGGGATCACGACCGGGCTCCTGGCGAGCTCCCAGGCGAGGCATACCTGCTGGGGCGAGACCCCCCGCGCCGCCGCCACCTCGGCGAACGGGCCGCCGAGGCCGCCCGCCGAGGAGATGCCGCCCAGCGGCGACCAGGGCAGGAACGCCACGCCCAGCTCGGCGCAGACGTCGATCTCCGGCTCGCTGCTGCGGAAGCGCGGCGAGTACTCGTTCTGCACGCTCACCAGCCGCCCGCCGAGGATCTCGTGGGCCGCCCTGATCTGGGACGGGTTCGCGTTCGAGATGCCCGCCATCCGGATCTTGCCCTCGTCGAGGAGGTCGCGCAGCGCGCCCATGGTCTCCTCGTACGGCACGTCCGGGTCGGGACGGTGGTGCTGGTAGAGCCCGATCGTCTCCACCCCGAGCGCCTTGAGCGACTGCTCGCACGCCTGCCGGAGGTAGTCGGGGCGCCCGTTCAGCCCCCAGCCCCCGTCGGGGGTGCGGGTGTGCCCGCCCTTGGTGGCGACCAGGACCCGGTCGCGATCGCCGGACCACAGCGCCAGGGCCCTGGCCACCAGTCGCTCGTTGTGCCCGACGTCGTCCGGGGACGGGGTGTACGCGTCGGCGGTGTCGATCAGGGTCACGCCGGCGTCGAGCGCGGCATGGACGGTCCTGATCGCCTGCTCCTCGGAGGGCATGTGCCCCGCCACCGACATGGGCATCGCGCCGAGCCCGACGGCGCCGACCTGGACGTCTCCGATCGTACGTGTCTTCATGGCGTCCATCCTGCGGGCTGGAGCGCACTCCAGGTCAAGCACCGCCCCCGCTCCGCGCGTCGGCCCGGACCACCGCCCGGACGGCCCACGGCAGCGCGTGGACGCCCGGGCGGCCGTCCGTCACGCCACGGCCGCTCAGCGGTAGTAGCCGTAGTGCTTGTGCTTGCCGTACTTGCCGTAGCCGCCGTACCCGTAGTTCTTGTACTTGCCGTAGCCGTAGTACTTCGGCTTGCCGTAACCGTAGTAGGGCTTGCCGTAGCCGTAGCCGTAGTAGGGCTTGCCGTAGCCGCCGTAGCCGTAGTCGTCGTAGTACTTGCCGTAGCCGTATCCGCTGTAGGGGTACGGGTGGCTGTCGTCGGCCACCGCACCGCTGTGACCGACGAGCCCGAGGGCCGCGACGGCGCCCACGACCACCGCGGCACGCCGGACCATAGTCGTGATCATGATGCCTGTCCCCCCTCCGCGGCCCGTGATCGGTGACCGCCACCGATCACCCGGGGAACGCCGCACGATCAGCCTCCGGGACCGGACACGGTCGACGCTCCAGGCTGAGAGCCGCTTCTTCAGCAAGCCTACGCGCGCCCGCCCCACCGGCCAGGGGACCCGGGTTTCAATAACGGCAAATCACCCTAAACACGTAAACCTTTGCGGCCGCTCAGGTCTCCAACATCCCGTACCGAGATCTTCGAGGAGAACAGCATCGTGAAGCACCGGGCCCTCGCCGCAGGCGCCGTACTCGCCGTGTCCACCGCCGTGCCCGCCGCGCTCGCCGTACCGGCGCATGCCGTACCCGCGCGGCCGTCCGCCCCCGCGCACGCGCCGGCGCGGACGGCGCCGGCGCCGCTGACCGGCAAGGGGGTCTACCTCGACTACGGCAGCGGTGTCCGGGTGGTCACGGACGGCGGGCGGACGATCTGGACCGACCGCTCCTTCTCCGGGCAGTTCTCCGTCTCCCCCGACGGCAGGAAGGTCGCCTGGATCGACGCCAAGGGCCGCCTGCACGTCTCCGGCCCGGCCGCCGGCGGGACCGCCGACAAGGTCGTCGCCGAGGGCGCCGCCTACGGCGGCCCCTGCATGACCCCCGCCTGGTCGGCCGACTCCCGGCGCGTCGCCTTCCCGCTGGCGGGCTCCTCCCCCCGCGCCGCCGTCGCCGTGGTCGGCGCCGGAGGGGGCGGACCGCGCAGGCTCGGCACGACGCCCGGCCTGTGCCACCTGACCTGGTCGGCCGACGGCCGGACCCTCGCCGGATACGCCGGGACCACCGAGGGCGTGTACGTCCTGGACACCGCCACCCGCACCGCCAGGCGGGTCCCCGGCGTCAAGCTGGCCAACCATGTGGCGAGCCTGTCCCCCGACGGCCGGCGCGTCGTGGTGAACGTGATCGGCCCGGCCGACGACGCCGGGGACGGCTCCTGGCCGACCGCCTTCACCCCGTCGGTCCACGACACCCGGACCGGGAAGAAGGTCGCCCTCCCGGTCGAGGGCAGGCTGCTCGGCGCCCAGTACCTGAAGGACGGCCGCCTGGTGGTCCGGGTCTCGGGCAGGCGGGCCAACACGCTGGTCGTCCTCGGCCCCGGCGGGGAGCGGCTGCAGACCCTGGCCGAGAAGCCCCGCAACCGCTCGCGCGCCCTGCTCCAGATCACCGGCTGAGCGGCACCCCCGGCCGCCGGGCGGTATCCGGGACGGCGATGACCGGCGATGCCGCCTCATTCACCACGCGGGAATGAGGTGGCATAGTCGGTGGCGGTGATCGGTGCCCGTGGTGGGGACCGGTCTGTTTCTCGTATCACGGGTCTCAGGAGAGGACGGGGGCGGCGTGGCCGACCGGATGGTGCCCAATCCGCTGCACGCCCGGTTGCGGGAGCTCCTCGCGGAGGTCGAGGAGCGGGGCCGGGAGGTCCGGCAGGCCTACCAGCGGCCGATCGAGGTGATGGGGTCGGGAGCGGTCTGGACGGGACCGGCCGCCGAGAAGTGGACCGGCGAGCTGCAGGAGCGGCACCACCGGCTGACGCTGCTGGCCCGGCGGGTGGCGGACGCGGTCGAGGAGGAACTGCGCCGCCGGCCCGCGATGGTGACCGAGGCCGAGGCCGAGGCGCTGCGCCGGACGATGGCGGGACGCCTGTGAACCGCCGGGACGGAGGATACGGCCGCAGGAGGCAGGACCGGGAGGCCGCGGCCGTGCCGACCGGGACCGCGGATGGCGGGACCGCAGGAGACGGGGCCGCGGGAGGCGGACTGAGCAGGGGGTCGCGGGAGGGGCGCGGCGGTGACGGGATCCGGTGAGTTCTGCGGGATCGACCCCGACCGGATGCGGGACCTCGCCACCTCGCTACGCGGCGCGGCGGACCGGCTGACGGAGATCGGTGAGGACCTGGGGAAGAAACTCCAGCAGTACGGCGTGCACGCCCCCGAGCTGCGGGAGATCGCCGACATCGCCGACTGGGGCCGCAGGCAGGTCTCCATGCTGCACGGCCGGGCCGAGCTGATCCAGGCCCTGGACGGGGGAGGCGACCCGGCGCTGAAGCCGGACGGCGGGCAGGGGCTCGTACGGCTCCCGGACGACCTGGAGGCCTTCGAGACCGCCCAAGCGCTGGCGCGGATGTACGGCAGCGACATCCTGGCCAACCACGGCGGCGAGCTCCAGGCCGCGCTCATCCACGACCACATCGGCAAGATCGAGGACCTGGCCGACAACCCCCAGGCCGCCGCCGCGTTCTTCGCCCTGCTCCCTGCAACGGTCCGCGACAGCCTGCCGAACCTCATCGCGAGCACCGGCAGCAAGACCGCCAAGCAGGACCTGGCCGCCTTCGGCAAGGCCCTCGGCGCGGCGCTGCGCGCCCCCACCCTCGTCCCGGCGTTCGCCAAGGTCCGCAGCGACCTGACCCGACCGGCCGGGAGCAAGGTGGCCGCGTGGAACCGCCTCGCCCTGCTCGCGGGCGCGAACGCCCCCGCCGGTGTGCGGAGCGCGGCGGCCCGCGCCCTCGTCCTGGACGACTTCGCCAAGAAACCCCGCCAGGACTGGCGCGCCGCGAGCCCCACCGAGACGAAGGCGTACGGCCTCCCGTCCGACCTGGTCGCGCTCGGGCTGGAGGTGCTGGCCGGGGACGGAAAGGCCGTGCGGGACGCGTTCGCCTCGATGGGCGGTAAGGACGTCACGCTGACCCGGCCCGAGAAGATGAAGCTCTTCCTCGACTACGCCAGGACGGCGGGCACCGGGGACGAGGTGGCCGACGCCTTCGGCCGGGCGATGGAATCGGGCACGGAGGCCGCGACCGAGCAACCTGGCAAGCACAGCCGGGAGGCGGCCGCCTTCGCCCTCGACCTGATGAGGACCGCAGGCTCCTTCGGCAGCGCCCTGCCGACCCCGGCCAAGGACTCCATGGGCGTGATCGCCGGCTCCTACGTCCACGAGCTGGTCTCGGGCGGCCGCTTCGACAGGGCCGAAAACCGCGCCTCCGGCATGGAGCCCCCCAAGCACTGGGAGCACTTCCCCGGAGTGACCCCCTCCTTCTACCTCAGCCCCGACGACACCTCCGCTTTCCTGAAGACCTTCGTTGGCGAGGACGAGACCGCCGACACGTTCAGCTCGGCGGTGGCGCGTTTCCGTCATGACACACTGATCGCCGCCGCCGGCCTGGACTCGAAAGGGAAAACCGATCACTTCGGCGACGTGTCCATCATGTTCGGCGATTTCGGCAGCGTCGCGTTCAAGAGCACGGTCGATGTGCTCGGCGAGGAGGATGCCGTCGCCGACGCGGCCCGCAACTTCACCAAGAACACCGCAGGCTTCCTCCTCGGCACGGTTCCCATCGCCGACGCGGTCGCCGACCTCGGATGGAATGTCGTCCAGTCGTATGTCTTCAGCTCTGCATCGGATGGCTGGGCCGCCAGCTTCGAGACGCAGGTCGAGGCGGTCAACAAGGAGCAGGCCGACCTCACCAAACGCCTGAAGTACGACATGGCATATCTCCTTCACAGTGGCGGTTACCCGGCGAGCGAACTCCCTAAGGAGCTTGTCAGCCCGACCACCGGTGGCCTCAAGACGTATGACGAACTCGTGGCCGAGGCCAAGCGCGAGGCCACAGGCGGAAAGAAGTGGGAGCAGATCCTTGAGGAGAAGCTGAATGTTTACAACGACTGGATGGACAGCAACGACAAGATCGACAAAAAGATCGAGCTATCGTCACGAGCCCAGAGCAGCGATCTAGCCAAAAACCTGTTGAAGAGCAAAGCCTAACGCCTGATCCCTCTCAACGCGGCAAGCAGGCGGTCTCCGCACGCAACCTCCAGGTAGGAGCATCCGGTGCCACATAAACGCGAACAACGACCCCCACGCTCTTCTTTCCGTTAATGAACCGCCCCTCCAACGCATCCGACTGGGCGGCACTTACCTCTATCTCATAATTCATAAGCTGAGCAAGAGTGTTCTTCATGACCTGTTCGGACTTATCCAGGTGAGAGTCCAGGCCCTCTTTCTCGGGTCGTTCGTTGTCAGCCGTCGCCCGTAGCACTCGCTTGAAATTCCCCCCATCACAGGGGATGTCCTCATCCGGACGCTGCAGTATGCGGAGCTTCATGAGCGGGTTCTTGAAGAGGTCGTCGGTCTCCAACCGCTGCGTGTCCTTCTGAAGCTCCGCCACCGCCTTCTCCAGTGAAGGCTCGGGCTCGGAGGTGCATCCCGACATCACCAGAACCGCCGCCAGGCCGAGGGCCAGGAACCGAGCGATGCGCATGTGATCCCTCCACGGGTCTGGAACCGGGACATACCGATCTTCACCCAATCGGATCTCTGCCGCCACGGTCTTTCCGCATCCGGTCGCCGGTGCCCGGCCGTCCGCTTCCCGGGTCCGGCCCTCACCGCTCGTCCACCCGGAACCAGACCGAGCCGCCGGCCGCGTCGTGGTGGGAACCCCACGCGACGGAGAGCAGGTCCACCAGCCACAGGCCCCGGCCGCTGTCCTCGTCGGCCTCCGGCACGCGCGCGGCCGGTGTGCTGACGGCAGACCCGGCGTCGACCACCTCCACATGGACGCCGTCTGGAGTACGGACCGGCCACACCACCACCCGTCCGCCGGCCGTACGGCCCGAGTCCGAGTGCGCGACCGCGTCGGTGACCACCTCGCTCAGCAGGAGCAGCACATCGTCGAGGACCGGGGCCGCGACCTGCCCCGCCAGCAGCCCGCGCGCCCATTCCCGGGCCGCCGGGACGGACCGCTCCGCCCCCGGGAGCTCCCGCCGCCAGGCCCCGTACGGCCCGCCCGGTGAGGCGCGCACGCCGGGGTCGCACGGCTCCCGGCCCGGCCGGACCAGGTGAACGAACCTCTCGCACTGTCCGCCTGCCGTTTCCCCGCCTTCCCGGTGTTTCCCGATGCCCTGACAGGGCCGTTGAACGCCATACCGCATTCGCACGCGCGGCCGGATTCTTCGCCGTCCGGAAGGTGATGGGCTGCTTTCTTCTCCGAGCTGTCCGGAAGAGAGGACCCGCATTTGGACCGCCTTCCCGGTATCGGGTCGGCGAGCGGTTCGGCAGTCCGGAGAAGAGCCGGTCATGACAGCCGCTGGTATGGCCCGGACCGGGTCTGGCACGACCGACCTGAGGATAGTCCTGTTTTTCCGATCTGATCGGAAATGCGATGAATACCGTGCCATCTCTCGATGAGCGCCTGGACCGGCTCTTCGGCACGCCCGACGGCGCCTCCTTCACCCGGCTCTACCAGCGCATCGTCGCCCAGCCCGGCAGCCCGGTCTGGTTCCGGAGCTGGGCCGAGGAGATCGAGCCCACCGCCCGCGTCCTGCGTTCCTGGGATCCGCTCCTGATCCCTGGCCTTCCCCAGCCCGAGTCCTACGCCCGGCATCACTTCAGTCAAGCCCCGCAGATCACCCCTGACGAGGTGGAGGAGCGTGTCCGAGCCCGCCTGCGGCGCAAGAGGATCCTTGACCGGGACGACCCTCCGCTCATCATCGTGCTCATCGACGCCGGAGTGCTGCACCGCAAGGTCGGTGGAGCCGAAGTGATGCGCGATCGACTCGATCACCTGCTGGAGATCGCGCGGAGACCGACGGTCCACATCCAGATCGTGGACCCGGAATGCCCGACCGGCCTGCCGGGCGCATTCGTGATCACCGGATTTCCGGACGGGCAGCCGGATCCCGTCCAGGTGGGCTCCTCCGCAGCAGGACGGATCACCGCGGAGCAAGACGTGGTGGCCGTCATCTGGAAGCGCTATGAGGCCATTCGGAGGGGCCTATCCGGAGTCCAGGTCCATCACAATGATCGAGGAAGCGAGACAGGGATGGACCTGAGCGCTGCGGTGCGGCGGAAGTCGTCGTTTTCCGGAGACAACGGCGGCCAGTGCGCCGAGGTCGCCACCAACCTGCCCGGGGCGGTCGCCGTCCGTGACAGCAAGGATCCGGACGGCCCCAAGCCGATCTTCACCCCCGCCGAGTGGAGCGCCTTCATCGGCGGCGTCGAGGCCGGCGAGTCCGCCTCTCCGGCCTGACCACCGCCTCCCGGTTCAGCCGCCGCCCTCCAGTCCCCTCACCACCGGATCGGCAGGCGACACACCTCACTAGGCGAAACGCCCCATGAACGGTCCTAACAGGCGCATACTGGAAGGGATGAAACCAGCCCGCGCCGCGTCCCGGCGTACCCTTCCCGGCAGTCCTTTCAACCGCACGGAGGCCCCGCCTCCCCCCGTCGAGCAGTACGCCCTGCACGACCGCGTGACCCACGACAAGTACGGCCTCGGCATGGTGATCGGGGTCGAGGAGGCCGCCGTGGTCGTCGACTTCGGCCCCCAGCAGGTCCGGATCGCGGCGCCCTACGCCAAGATGACCCGGCTCTGAGGCCGGCGGGCACCGCCGCCGGTCCCGCGAACCCCGCGGGTCCGGGTGCGGTGTCCGGCGCGCCCCGCGAGTCCCCGGCGCGGTGTCCGGCGCGCCGGCGGAGCCGGTGCCGTCAGCCCGATCCGGGGCAGGTCCCGCCGAGGGCGGCCAGCGCGTCCCGGAAGCGGCGGGCGTGGCCCAGCTCGTCGGCCGCGACCTCCTCGAACCGGCGCGCCGCCGCCCGGTCCCCGGCCTCCGCGGCCCGCCGGGCGTAGCCGGGGTACGTCTCGGTGCCCTCGCGGGTCTCGCCGCTGATCGCCGTGCACAGGTTGGTCCGGGTGTCGCGGACCAGCCCGGCGAGCCTGCCCTCCTCGGCGAAGTGCTCGGCCAGCTCGACCCGGGCGGTCCGCTCGAACAGCCGGGCGAGCGCGGGCTGCCCGCTCGCGCGGGCCCGCTCGGCGTAGAGGGTGTACATGGCGTGGGCGAACGCCTCCCCCTCCATGGCGGTGCGCAGGTTGCGCAGGGTCCGCGCCTTGTCGGCCCTGGGCGGCCCCGCCGGGATGCCCTTCGACTCCGCGGTCCGCCCGGCGGGCACGGTGGCGCCGGAGGAGGGGTCGGTGACCGCCCTCAGCGCCCGGGCGAAGGCGTCGTGGTGCGCGGACTCGTCCTTGGCGATCTCGCTGAACCGGTTGGCCGCGGCGAAGTCGCCGTCCGTCTTGGCCTCCGTGGCGAATCTCCGGTACATCGTGGCCGCCTCGTACGACTCCCCCGCCATGGCGTCGCGGAGGTTGGCGGCGTCGTCGCCGACCATGCCGACCAGCTCCGCCTGCTCGGTGAAGTGCTCGCGGAGCTCGGTCCCGGCGACGTCCTCGTACAGCTCCCGCACCCGCGGCAGTCCCTCCCTGCCCGCCTGCACGGCGTAGGCCAGGTAGGCGGCGTGGGCGTACGCCTCCCCGCGCATGGCCGCCAGCGCGTCCCTGCGGGTCTCCGGATCGATCCGGCCGCCGGCGGCCGCGGCACCGGGAACCTCCCCGGCGGCGCCGACCGGCGCTCCGGCGGCCACCGCTGTGAGCAGCGCGGCCACACCGGCGACGACGAGGCCGGCTCCGCGCCCGACCGCACCCCGTCTCCCCGGAGATCCACTCGGAGGTCTCCCCGGCTGCCTCTCCGGTCGTCTTCCCGCCTGTCTCACCA
Source organism: Planomonospora alba (assembly GCF_039534085.1). NCBI lineage: Bacteria > Bacillati > Actinomycetota > Actinomycetes > Streptosporangiales > Streptosporangiaceae > Planomonospora > Planomonospora alba. The sequence goes on along the minus strand of NZ_BAAAUT010000052.1, from coordinate 32,466 downwards.
TGCCGATCCCCCTGGAGCAAGGCCGCCACCACGCATGCGCCATACCCATGCGAATGACTACACGGCGTTATATCCACCCATCCGGCACCCGACACGGGGATCCGCGCGGCGATGGAGGACCGACGGCGGGAAACACGAAGGCCCAGGTCGCCGGTGGCGGCCTGGGCCTTCGATCGGTGCGCCGCCAGGGACTCGAACCCCGGACCCGCTGATTAAGAGTCAGCTGCTCTAACCAACTGAGCTAGCGGCGCGTGAAGCACTTGAAGAGTAGCGCATCGGCGGCCGTGTTTCGAAATCGCCGGATCCGGTCCGCGGGGAGGGACGGCCGCACCCCGTGAACCGCCGGACCCGGTCCGCTAGGCTAGAACAACATTCTGTACTGCCCGGGAGCACACATGTGGTTCGCCTCGCCCACCGACGTCCGTGAACGGCTCTCCGCCGTCGACTACCTCGCCGACGACGCCATCGCGACCTCGGTGTTCCTCGCCGCGGCCCTCGGCAAGCCGCTGCTCGCCGAAGGTCCCGCGGGCGTGGGCAAGACCCAGCTCGCCAAGGCCGTCGCCGCCGCGACCGGGGCGCGGCTCGTCCGGCTCCAGTGCTACGAGGGACTGGACGAGGCCCGCGCGCTCTACGAGTGGAACTACAAGAAGCAGCTCCTGCGCATCCAGGCCGCCGGCGGCCGGGACTGGGACGCCACCCACGACGACATCTTCACCGAGGAGTTCCTCCTCGAACGCCCCCTGCTGAAGGCGATCCGCGCCGAGACGCCCACGGTCCTGCTGATCGACGAGACCGACAAGGCCGATGTCGAGGTGGAGGGCCTGCTGCTGGAGGTCCTGTCCGACTTCCAGGTGACGATCCCCGAGCTCGGCACGGTCACCGCGGTGCGCAGGCCGTACGTGGTGCTGACCTCCAACGCGACCCGCGAGCTGTCGGAGGCGCTCAAGCGGCGCTGCCTCTACCTGCACCTGGACTACCCGTCGCCGGAGCGCGAGCGCGACATCGTGCTGGCGCAGGTGCCGCTGATCGAGGCGGGACTGGCCGAGCAGCTCGCCCGCACGGCCGCCACGCTGCGCTCCCTGGAGCTGAAGAAGTCCCCGTCGATCGCCGAGACGATCGACTGGGCCAACACCCTGCTCGCGCTGGGCCGGACCGCGCTGGACGAGGAGACGACCGCCGCGACGCTCGGCGTGGTGCTCAAGCACGCCTCCGACCAGGAGCGGGCCCGCAAGGAGCTGGGCCTGTGAGCCGCCCGGCCGCCCCGGGGGCTGCGGACGCCCCGCGCGGACCCGGCGCGGCGGGCGCACCCGCGCTCCCGCGGCCGGCGGAGGAGGCGCCGTGAGCCTGGTGGACCGGCACGTCGGCTTCGTGCACGCACTGCGCGAGGCGGGGCTGCCCGTGTCACTGGCCGAGGGGCTGGACGCGGTGCGGGCGCTGCAGGTGATCGACCTGACCGAGCGGGAGTCGCTGCGCGCCGCCTACGCGGCGACGCTGGTCAAGCGCCCCTCCCACCGGCCCGGTTTCGACACGCTCTTCGACCTGTGGTTCCCGCCCTCCACCACCGGCCTGCACGGCGAGCGCCCCGCCGCCGGGACGGACCCGCGGACCGCGGAGATCCCCGAGCTCCGCGACCGGCTGGCCGGGCTGCTGCTGGCGGACGGGCGGGCGCAGGGCGAGCTGAACGCCTTCGCCCGCCAGATGGTGGAGCGCTTCGGCCGCCAGCCGGCGAGCCCCGGACGGCAGAACTGGTTCTCCTACCCGGTGCTGCGGGCGCTGTCCCCGGAGACCCTGATGGCCCGCCTGCTGGCCGAGGTGCTGGCCGGGGCCGAGCGCGGCGGCCTGGCCGAGAAGGTCGCCAGGGAGCGCGTCACCCGCGGCATCAGGCGGTTCGAGGAGGCCGTTTCCGCCGACGTCCGGCGCCGGATCGCCGAGGAGTCCGGGATCGAGAGGATCGCGCGCTCGGCCGTGCGGCCCCCGCTGGAGCAGGTCGACTTCCTGCGCGTCACCCGGGCCGACCTCGCCCGGCTCCGCCGCGAGGTGCACCCGCTCGCGCGCCGCCTGGCCGCCCGGCTCACCGTCAAGCACCGGCTCGGCCACCGGGGCCGGCTGGACTTCCGCCGCACCGTGCGGGCCTCGCTGTCCACCGGGGGCGTGCCGCTGACCACGCACCTCAAGCCGCGCCGGCCGCACAAGCCGGAGCTGGTCGTGCTCTGCGACGTCAGCGACTCGGTCGCCTCCTTCGCCCACTTCACGCTGCTGCTGACCTACGCGCTGCGCGAGCAGTTCACCAAGGTCCGCGCGTTCGGTTTCGTGGACACCGTGGACGAGATCACCCGCTTCTTCGTCCCCGGCGCCGACGTGGCCGAGGCGATGACCCGGCTGGCGAACGAGGCCGACATGGTGCGCTTCGGCCGCACCGACTACGGCCGCGCGTTCGAGCGCTTCGCCGAGCGGTACGGCGACGCCGTCGGGCCGAAGACGTCGCTGCTGATTCTGGGCGACGCCCGGTCCAACTACCAGCCGCCCGCGCTGGAGACGCTCGGGCGCCTGGTCTCCGGCGCCCGGCACGCCTACTGGCTCAATCCGGAGCCGGTCGCCCAGTGGGACACCGGCGACTCGGCGGCGACGGCCTACGGCGCGGTCGTGCCGATGCACGAGTGCCGGAACGTCGCCCAGCTCGCGGCCTTCGTCGAGGAGCTCGCCTGAGCCGGGTCCGCCTCCGGTCCCGGGCGGGAGACGGAGGCGGACGCCGGAGCGCCGTCAGCCCATGCGCCGCAGCACCCGCGCGGCCGTCCGGGCCAGCAGCTCCACCTGGCTCCCGTCGAGCCGCTGGTGCGGGGTGCCGAGGATCCAGGAGGCGACGTGCCGGGGGCGCAGCAGGGTGACGCCCTCGGCGGTGACCGAGCGCCGGCGCTCGGTGCCGTGCACGAGCTGCCCGCCGTGCACGGCCAGCAGCGGCTCGATCGTGACGGGGACGCCCGCCTCGCGGCCGAGCACCCCGGCCAGCGCTCCGGCGGCCTCGACGAGCGCCTTGGCCTCCTTCGACCCGTACTTCTCGCCGAAGAACAGCCGCCCGCCGTAGGTGGCGATCTCGGTCTCGGGGTCCCACGCCTCGTTGTCCACCACCCAGACCCCGCCGGGGCCGATGACGAGGTGGTCGATCGAGGCCTGGCCCGGTACGGCCCGGCCGTCGAGGACCTGGTAGCCGTGCCTGCGCAGCCGGCGGCGGAGCAGCCTGCCGGTGACGGCCTCGCCCCGCCGCCTGCCCCGCCAGACCGCGGTGGAGCGGAAGGACCACCAGGACCAGGCGAGGTCCGCGGCGCCGACCAGCAGGCCGAGCACGAGCCCGGACACCACCGGGGACAGGCCGAACCGGTAGGCCAGCGCGACGCCCGCGGCCACGCCGCCGACGGCCTTCAGGCCCCGTGCCTTCCAGCGCTCCCTGGCCTCCTTGTGCCAGTTCTGCTCGTACATCACCTGCGGTGACAACCCGTGAACCTGGTCATCGGGCGGCACGTAGATAGATCCGCCAGGCACAACGAACCCCCACAGTTCGAGTGGTCGGAAGGCAGGGATCTGCCACGGTGAAGATCCTCGGATAACCCGTACCCAAGCGGGAGCTCCAGGTCGGCAAAGGTGACGCAAGTAACACGCGCGGGTCACCGGCGAACACTTCGACCGACCAGTCGGTATGCTTCTCTCACCACATCTAGGGGGAAGCAGCATGGCCCAGGACCAGGAGCCGGTACGGCAGCGGCTGCTCAGCGAGGCCACCCGCCTCTTCGCCGAGCAGGGATTCGAGAGCACCTCGGTACAGGAGATCGTATCCGCTGCGGGCGTCACCAAGGGCGCCATGTACCACTATTTCAACTCGAAGGACGACCTGCTCCGCGAGATCTACGGCCGGGTCCTCCGCATGCAGATGGAGCGGCTCCTCCAGTTCGCCGACGGCCCCGGGACCGTGGCCGAGCGCCTCTACGGGGCCGCCGCCGACGTCGTGCGGACCTCCGTCGAGAACCTCGACGACTCCAAGATCTTCTTCCGCTCGATGCACCTGCTGGCGCCCGACACCCGCAAGAGCGTGCGCGCCGAGCGCCGGGTCTACCACGAGCGCTTCCGCGACCTGGTCCTGGAGGGCCAGCGCGAGGGCGTCTTCCGCGACGACACCCCCGCCGACATCGTGGTCGACTTCTTCTTCGGCTCGGTCCACCACCTCAACACCTGGTACCGCCCGGAGGGGCCGATCTCCGGCGCCCAGCTCGGCGCCTACTTCGCCGATCTGCTGCTCGCCTCGCTCCGTCCCCTCGGGGAGCCCTCCGGGGAGCGGTAGCCCTCCCCGGCGAGGGGCACGGACGCCGGGAGGGGCGCGGCGGCCCCGGGGCGGAAGGACCCCGGGACCGCCGCGGACCGGGCTCAGCCGACGGGCGCGGGCAGGTCCGCGAGGCCGGCCAGGGCGTCCCGGTGGGCGCCGGGCGTGCCGAGCGCGATCTGCCCGGCCTTGGCCCGCTTGAGATAGAGGTGCAGCGGGTGCTCCCAGGTCATGCCGATGCCCCCGTGCAGCTGCACGCTCTCCTCGGCGACGTGCAGCGCCACCTCCGAGCACCACGAGGCGGCCACCGCCGCCGCCGTCAGGGCCTCCTGCGGGTCCGCGTCCGCCGCGAGCCGGTCGGCGGCGTTCCTGGCCGCGGCGCGGGCCCGCACCACGTCCAGCCAGAGGTCCGCCATCCGGTGCTTGATCGCCTGGAACGACCCGACCGGCCGGGCGAACTGGTGCCGCTCCTTGATGTAGGCCAGCGTCGTGTCCAGGCACCACTGCGCCGTGCCGAGCTGCTCGGAGGCGAGCAGCCCGGCCCCGAACGCCAGCACCGTCCGCCTCTCGAAGTGCCCGATCACGTCCCCGGGGGCACCGTCGAAGGTGACCGTCGCGACCGGCCGGGTCAGGTCCAGCGAGGGCACCGTCTCGATCCGGGCGTCCGCGGCCTCCACCCGGTAGAGCGCGCCGGGACCGACCGGGACGAGCAGCACGTCGGCGACCTCCGCCCCCGCGACTCCGCGCACCCGCCCGTGCAGCGTGCCGTCCGCGCCGACGGTGACGGCCTCCGGCAGCGACCGGTACGGCGAGGCCGCCAGCGGCACCACCAGCGCCGCCGTGACGTCACCGGAGGCGAGCTCCTGGATCAGGTCCTCCTCCCCGATCTCCAGCAGCGCCTTGGTCGCCAGCACGGCGCTGGCGAGGAACGGCACCGGCGCGATCGCCCGGCCCAGCTCCTCCAGCACCACCGCGGCCTCGCGCGCCGACGCGCCCGCCCCGCCGTACGGCTCCGGCACCAGCAGGCCCGCCACCCCGATGTCCCGGGAGAGCGTCTTCCACAGCTCCAGGTCGTACGGCGCGTCCGACTCGGCGCGCCGCAGCACGGCCTCCGGCCCGCACCGGTCGGCGAGCAGGTCCCGCACGGAGGCCCGCAGCTCCTCCTCGACCTCGGTGTACAGCAGTGTCACTGGTCGCACTCCTCACTCGCCGCGCGGAGCACCCGCCGCCCGCGCTCCGCTCCGCCGACGGCCCGGCCCGGGATCAGGGGGCTCACCGGGGCAGGTCCTTCCAGGGCACGTCCTTGTCGACGCGGGGCTCCGACGGCAGGCCCAGCACGCGCTCGGCGACGATGTTGCGCAGGATCTCCGAGGTGCCGCCCTCGATCGAGTTGCCCTTCGCGCGCAGGTAGCGGTAGCCGGGGCCGCGGCCGAAGAAGTCCACGCTGTCGGAGCGGCGGAACGACCAGTCGTCGTACTCCAGCCCCTCCGCGCCGTGCAGCTCGACGTCGAACCCGGACAGCGCCTGGTTGAGCGCGGCGAAGGAGAGCTTCATGCCGGAGCCCTCCGGCCCCGGCTGCCCCGCCGCCAGCTGCTCGCGGAGCCGGGCGCCGGCCAACCGGGTCACCTCGGACTCCACCCAGAGCCGCAGCAGGCGCTGGTGCAGGTCGTGGGTGCGCAGCTCAGGGCGGTTCCGCCAGGTCTCGGCCACCACGCCGATCATGCCGCCGCCGCGCCGTACCGGGCCGCCGCCGATGGCGACCCGCTCGTTCATCAGGGTCGTCTGCGCGACCCGCCAGCCGTCGCCGACCTCGCCCAGCCGCAGGTCGTCGCCGAGCCGCACGCCCGTCAGGAAGACCTCGTTGAACTCGGCCTCACCGGTGATCTGGCGGAGCGGCCGGACCTCGACCCCCGGCGCGTGCATGTCGCAGACGAAGTAGGTCAGGCCCCGGTGCTTGGGCACGTCCGGGTCGGTCCGGGCCACCAGGATCGCCCAGCGGGCGTGGTGCGCGCCGGAGGTCCACACCTTCTGGCCGTCCACCACCCACTCGCCGCCGTCGCGCACGGCCCGCGTGGCGAGGGTCGCCAGGTCCGAGCCCGCGCCGGGCTCGCTGAAGAGCTGGCACCAGATCTCCTCGCCCGTCCACAGCGGCCGCAGGAAGCGCTTCTTCTGCTCCTCGGTGCCGAAGGCCAGGATCGTCGGCGCCGCCATGCCGAGACCGATCCCCTGGACGCCGACGTCGGGCTGCGGCGTGCCCGCGAGCACGCGGTCCACGGCCTGCTGCAGCTCCCGGTGGACGCCCAGGCCGCCCAGTCCCTCGGGGAAGTGCACCCACGCGAGCCCGGCGTCGAACCGGGCGCGCAGGAACTCCAGCCGGTCGCCACCCGGGTCGTGCGCCGCCAGGAACCCCCTGGCGAGCGCCTCGACCTCTTCCTCTGTCATCACAGATCTCCCATCGGATCCAGCGAGAGGGCCACCGGGGCCGCCCGGCGGCGCGGCGCCGTCCGCCTCAGGCGGACGGCGGGGTCATGTGCTTCTTCAGCTCCCGGTAGGCGAGGGAGCGCTTGTGGACCTCGTCCGGGCCGTCGGCCAGGCGCAGCGACCGGGCCGCCGCCCACAGGCCCGCCAGCGGGAAGTCCTGGCTGACGCCGCCGGCGCCGTGGACCTGGATGGCCTTGTCGAGGATCCACTCCACCTCGCGCGGGGTGGCGATCTTGATGGCCTGGATCTCGGTGTGGGCGCCGCGGTTGCCGACGGTGTCCATCAGCCAGGCGGTCTTCAGCACCAGCAGCCGGAGCTGCTCGATCCTCACCCGCGACTCGGCGATCCAGTCCTGCACGACGCCCTGCCGGGCGAGCGGCTTGCCGAACGTGGTCCGGGACACCGCGCGCTCGCACATCAGGTCGACGGCCCGCTCGGCCATCCCGATCAGCCGCATGCAGTGGTGGATCCGGCCCGGCCCGAGGCGGGCCTGGGCGATCGCGAAGCCGCCGCCCTCCTCGCCGATGAGGTTCTCCGCGGGGACCCGGACGTCGGTGAAGTCGATCTCGGCGTGCCCGCCGTGGTCGGCGTCGGTGTAGCCGAACACGTGCATGCCGCGCCGGACGTGCACGCCGGGGGTGCCGGTGGGGACCAGGACCATCGACTGCTGCCGGTGCTTGGGCGCCTCGGGGTCGGTCTTGCCCATCACGATGAGGATCCGGCAGCCGGGGTTCATCGCGCCGGAGGCGAACCACTTGCGGCCGTTGATGACGTACTCGCCGCCGTCGCGCTCGATGGAGAGCGAGATGTTGGAGGCGTCGGAGGAGGCGACGGCCGGCTCGGTCATCGCGAAGGCCGAGCGGATCTCCCCGCGCAGCAGCGGCTCCAGCCACTCCTTGCGCTGCCGCTCGTCGCCGAACTCGGCCAGGACCTCCATGTTCCCGGTGTCCGGGGCCGCGCAGTTGGTGGCGGCCGGAGCGATCCGCGGCGACCGGCCCATGATCTCGGCCAGCGGCGCGTACTGCAGGTTCGTCAGCCCGGCACCGTGCTCGCCCGGCAGGAAGAGGTTCCACAGGCCGCGGCGGCGCGCCTCGGCCTTGAGCTCCTCCAGCAGCGGCGGGGGGCTCCAGCCCGACGCGCCGGCCTGGGCCTCGAACTCCGCCTCCGCCGGATACACGCACTCGTCCATGAACGCGAGCAGCCGCTGCCTGAGCTCCTCGGTCCTCGCATCGAACCCGAAGTCCACGGGGTCCTCCTCACATTCTCCCCAGGAGCGTACCGACCGGACGGTATGCATGTCGACAGGGACCCCGGACTCGCGTTCCGGGATCGCCCGCCCGCCCCGGAGCGTCCACGACCGGCCACGGACCGCCACGGGTGGCACCCCGCAAAGACCGCGAAGTGGTCCTTACCGGTGGACCACCCGCCTCCCTAGGGTCGTCCGCATGACCGCGACCATGCCCTCCCCCGTGATCCTCGACGGCGCCGCCGTACGGCTCGAACCGCTGGCCCCCGGCCACGTCCCCGCCCTCTTCGCCGCGGGCGGCGGCGACGAGGAGGTGTGGCGCTGGCTCCCGGCCGCCGCCCCGCGGACCGAGGCGGAGCTGGCCGCGATCGCGCGGGACCTGATCGGCGACGACCGGCACCTCCCGTTCGCGGTGATCCTCAAGGAGACGGGCCGGGCCGTCGGCTGGACGACCTACATCGACACGCCCGGCTTCGACCACAGCGTCGAGATCGGCTGGACCTGGTACGGCAGAGCCGTCTGGCGCACCGCCGTGAACACGGAGTGCAAGATCCTCCTGATCGACCACGCCTTCGGCCGGCTCGGCCTCAACCGGGTCCAGCTGAAGACCGACTGCCTCAACACCCGATCCCAGGCCGCCATCCGGCGGATCGGCGGGACCTGGGAGGGCACGCTCCGCCGCCACCGCCGCCGGCCCGACGGCACCTGGCGGGACACGGTCTACTTCGGCATCCTCGACGAGGAGTGGCCCGCCTGCCGCGCCCGCCTGCTCGCCCGCGCCGCCCCCGCTCCGGCGACCGCCTGATCCCCGCCCCGGCGACCGCCCGGCCCCGCGCGGCCCCGCCCCGGCGATCAGGAGAGCATCCCGCGCAGCAGTTCCCCGATCCCGAGGCGGAGGTCGTCGAGGGTCGGCTCCGCACCGGCCCCGACGACGGCGTCGAACATCACCCCTTCGGCGAAGACCACCAGCTGGCGGCCGTGCCGTACCGGGTCGGCGGAGCCCGCCGCGGCGAGCAGGGCGACGGCGGGCTCGCGGAACCCGGCCCCCGCCCGGTCGTAGACCGCCCGCAGTTCGGGGCGGCGGGTCGCCTCCAGGGCGAGCTCGTAGCGGGCGACCGTGCGGCGGCGGTCGGCGGTGAGCTGCGCCCACAGCGCCCGGGCCATGGCCTCGGCGAGCACCTCCAGCGCCCCCGGCCCGCCCTCCCCGCCGGGGGCGGACGGCCCGCCCGCGCGGACCCGCCCGTCCGGAGCCTCCGACCCGCCGGTCCCGGCCCGCCCGCCCGGCCCCGGGGTCCCGCTCCAGTCCGGGGGCGCCCCGGGGAGGCCGGCCGCGGACGCGGCGAAGTGCTCCGTCTCCAGCTCGACGAGCCGGGCGAGAGCCAGCTCCAGCAGAGCCGAGCGGGTGCGCGCCAGGTTCGACGTCGAACCGGGCGGCAGACCGGCCGCCTCGTCGACCGCCCGGTGGGTCAGGCCGCGCATCCCGCGCTCGGCCAGCAGGGTGATGGCGGTCTCGGCCACGAGTTCCGCCCGCTGGGACTTCATCCTCGGATACTACACTTGTAGTTCAACTACAGGAGTAGTACGGTAACTACATCCGTAGTGAGGAGTGGGGCATGGCACGGGCAGTGGTGATCGGGGCCGGGATCGGCGGGCTGACGGCGGCCGCGGCGCTGCAACGGCGCGGCTGGGACGTGACGGTGCTGGAGCGGGCCGCCTCGCTGGAACCGGTCGGTTCCGGGCTCGCCGTCGCGGCCAACGCGCTCCGGGCCCTGGACACGATCGGCGCCGGTGACGACGTCCGCGCCCTCGCCGCCGTCCAGGGGGACGGCGGGGTGCGGAGCGCGAGCGGCCGGTGGCTGGCGAAGACCAGCGCGGAGGCCCTCTTCGCCCGGCACGGCGACTTGACGGTCCTGCTGCGCCGCGCCCAGCTCGCCGACGCCCTCGTCGCGCGGCTGGCGCCCGGCACGGTACGACTGGGCACCGAGGTGACCGGGGTGGACCCGGAGACCGGCGAGGTGACGTCCGCCGCGGGCCGGACGGCGGCCGACCTGGTGGTGGCCGCCGACGGCATCCGCTCCCCCGTGCGGCGCGCGCTGTTCCCCGGCCACCCCGGCCCGCGCTACTCCGGCATCACGAGCTGGCGGCTGCTCGTGCCCGCCGAGGGCGTGCCCGGCCAGGCGTCCGAGAGCTGGGGCGCGGGCCGGGTCTTCGGGATCATGCCGCTGGCCGGCGGGCTGACCTACTGCTACGCCACCGACACCGTCCCGCCCGGCGGCGACCCCGGCGACGGCGCCGCGCGCCTGGCGGAGCTGCGGCGCCTGTTCGGCACCTGGCACGCCCCGATCCCGGAACTGCTCGCCGCGGCGGCCCCGGAGAGCGTGCTCCGCAACGACGTCCACTACCTGGCGACCCCGCTGCCGGCGATGCACCGGGGCAGGGTGGCGCTGCTGGGCGACGCCGCGCACGCCATGACGCCCAACCTCGGCCAGGGCGCCTGCCAGGCGATCGAGGACGCGGTGGTCCTGGCCCATGCGGCCGGGCCCGGCGACGGTCCCGCGGGCGACCTCACCGCCCGGCTGGCGGGCTACACCGCCGCGCGCCTGGCGCGGACCTCGACGCTGGTCTCCCGGTCCGCCGCGGTCTGCCGCGCCACGATGGTCCGCAACCCGCTGGCCGTACGGCTGCGCGACACCGCGATGGCGCTCGCCGCGCGGATCGCCCCCGGGAAGGCGGCGGGCGCGGCGGACGAGGTCTTCGGCTGGCGCCCGCCTACGGACTGACCGGGACGCCCCCCGCGGCGCTCCCCACCGCGTCGTCCACCGTCTCGTCCCCGGTGGACGGCGCCGCGTCCTTCATGGTGCCGTCCACGACGTCCTCCGCGGCGGGTGCGGGAGCGGGCTCCGGCGCGGGGGCCTTGTGGTCCGGGGCGAGGCGTCCGAGGGTCATGGTCCCCCAGACCATGAGCGCGCCGGCGAGCAGCGCGGGCAGCACGTTCCCCCAGCCGGACGGCATCGCCTCGTCCAGCAGGATCGCCCCGGCGAGGACCGAGGTGATCGGGTCGACCACCTGGACCCCCGCGTAGGCGATGCCGAAGTAGCCGACCTCGTAGGACTTCTGCAGCAGCACGACGGCGCAGACGAGCAGCACCGGGACCGCGACGGTGAACCAGCTGAGCAGGTTGGCCCACTCACCGCCGAAGTTGCCGCCCACCACCCGGACGAAGGTGGAGACGCTGGCCGTCACCGCGCCCGCGGCGATCGACAGGACCAGCGCCTTGGCCGGGCCCCGCGCCTTCCGCCCGGCCAGGTGGGTCACCAGCACGACCAGCGCGATGCAGCCGAGGAAGCCGAACGCCTCCCGGCCCGTCATGTGCGGTGTCACGGTGTGCGAGGGGACCAGCAGCAGCAGGCCCAGCAGACCGGCGGCCACCGCGACCGACCCGATGATCTCCGCCCGGTGCGCCTTCCTGCCGTGCAGCATCGCCGCGAGCGGCACCGCGAAGACCAGCGTGGCGACGCTGACCGGCTGCACCGCGACCAGCGGGGCGAAGCTCAGCGCCACCGCGTGCAGGGAGGCGCCGGTGAAGCCGATGACGCCCCCCACCCACCAGCGGGGGCGTCTCATGAGCTTCAGGGAGGCGCCCTCGTTGACCGCCTCGAGCTGCTGGAGCGCGGCGCCGAGCGCGTAGCCGAGCGCGCCGGCGAGGGCGATCAGGACCCCGACCCAGGTCATCGCCACCCACCAGGGGAAGCCGGGCAGGGGGGGAGGAACGGTTGTCGGGTCATCCACCCAGCTTAGAGCGCCTGACGCGCGGGTAATGGCATCCGAGATCAGAATTGACCAGTTTGCCTGGTTCTCTGACGCACCGCCCCGCTCTCCACCGGACCGTCCGCACCGGCCGCCCCGCCCTTCCCCGGGCCGTCCGCACCGGCCGCTCCGCTGCCCGGAACGGCCGGGGTCACGGCTCGATCAGGCCGGCCCGGATGGCGTAGCGGGTCAGCTCCAGCCGGTCGCGCATGCCGAGCTTGCTCAGGATGTTGGCGCGGTGCCGGTCGACGGTCTTCACGCTGATGACCAGCATGTCGGCGATGTCCTTGGAGGAGTGCCCCTCGGCGATGAGCTTGAGGATCTCCTCCTCGCGCGGGGTGAGCACGCTGGCGGGCGGCCGTTCGGCGAGGTCGTCGCGGCTCAGGTAGTCGCGGATGAGCGCGGTGACCGCGCCGGGGTAGAGGAACGGTTCACCGCGCATGGCGGCCCGGCACGCCTCCAGCAGGTCCCGGTCCGCGACGGACTTGAGCACGTAGCCGCAGGCGCCGGCGCGCAGGGACTCGAACAGGTACTGCTCGTTGTCGTACATCGACAGCATGAGCAGGCGGATCCCCGGCGCGCGCCGGGAGATCTCCCGCGCGGCCTGGATGCCGGTCATCCGGGGCATGGCGATGTCGAGGACGGCCAGGTCGACCTCGCGGGCGTCGGCCAGCTCGACGGCCTCGGCCCCGTTGCCCGCCTCGGCGACCACGGTCAGGTCGGGCTCGGCGTCCAGGATCAGCCGCAGCCCCCGCCGGACCAGCGCGTGGTCGTCGGCGAGCAGGATGCGGGTCGCGCGCCGCCCCTCCGCGGCCGCCTCCTCCCCGATCGCTTCTTCCACGGTCACTCCCGCCCTCCTCCGGCCGGTACGGCCAGGCGCACCTCGGTCCCGCCCCCCGCCGGATGGTCGATGGCCAGCCGGGCGCCGATGAGCAGGGCGCGCTCACGCATGCCGCGGATGCCGGCGCCCTCCCGGATCGGGCCGCCGCGGCCGTCGTCGGCGATGGACAGCACCACGGCGCCGCGCTCCCTGCGCAGCGAGAACTCCACGCGCGAGGCGGCGGCGTGCCGGGCGATGTTGGTCAGGCCCTCCTGCGCGATGCGGTACAGCACCAGCTCGGCGTCCTCGCCCAGCGGGGGCAGCCGCGGGTCGAGGCGGCGGGTCACCGGCACGCCGCTCATCGCGGAGAAGTCGGCGACCAGGGCGTTCATGGCGCTGGTCAGCCCGAGGTCCTCCAGCACGCCCGGCCGGAGCCGGCGGGCGACCTGCCGGACCTCGTCCAGGCTGGCGCGGACGGTCTCCTGGACGGCGTGCAGCTCCTCGCGCAGCTCCTCGGGCGCGCGGTCCACCACCCGCTTCAGGCCGAGCAGCACCACGGTGAGGCTCTGGCCGATCTCGTCGTGCAGTTCGCGGGCGATGCGCTGCCGCTCGCCCTCCTGCGCGGCGAGCGCGTGGGCGCTGGCCGCGCTGCGCTCGTTCTCCAGGCGGTCCAGCATGGCGTTGAAGGCTCCGATCACGTGGGTGAGGTCACCGTTGCCGCTGACGGCGAGCCGGTCGCTCGGGCGGAGCAGGTCCACGCGCTGCATGATCGCGGCCAGGGCGTCGAGCGGGGCCAGGCTCCGGCGCAGCAGCAGCGCGTTGGCGGTGAGGATCAGCGCCAGCCCGACGGTGAGGACCGGGATCTCGGTGAGCAGGACCGGTGAGGACACCGTGGCCGGGGAGAGCGCCAGGACGAGCGTGCCGACGGTGAAGACCAGGCCGTTGATCGCGAACAGCCGCCAGAACAGGGACTGCGCGGGCGTGCGCCGCCCCGGGGGCGGGTCCGGCGGGCCCTCGGCGGTGGCCGGCCGCTCCCCCGCGGCGGGCCGGTCGGTGCGATCGTTCATGTCTCCAGCCTCACCGGGGCGCGGCCGGTCTGTCCATGCGGGGCGCCCCCCATGTGCGTCCGGCGTCCCCGCGCCCGCCCGCGCCGCCGTACATACCGCTTCCCGATGGAAATGGGTGTCAGACCCGATAGTCCCATCTGTCCGTATTCACGAGAATGGAAGGGCCGCCGCCACGACCACAGGAGGGAGACGTCATGACCGTGCCCGCGCACGGCACGCCGACGCCGCCGATCCTGCCACAGGCGATCGCCGCCGTCGACGGCCCGCACCTGTGGATCGTGGCGGGCGGCCTGGTCCTGGCCTTCCTCGCCGTCTCCTCCGTCCGCCTCGTCCCCGCCGGCGAGCGCCTGGCGGTTTTCAGATCCGCACCCGGGAGTGGGGCGTCGGCATCGCCTCCGTCGAGCTCACCCGGATCGAGATCCCCTTCGGAAGCGACCTGATCCGCTGGGCGGAGGGCTTCGCGGACGGCCGCGGCCGGACCGCCCCGGAGCGGAACGGGTTCCGCTCCCGAGCCGAGGGCTCCGGAGCTGAACGGATACGCCCCTCCGAGAGGAGAAGCGCCCGATCCTGACGGCCCGCGCACCACCCCGCCGGGTCGTCCCGGCTCCTCATCCGCGCGGTCCGCCACACCGCGCATGCGAACGACCACCGAAAGGCACTGCCGTGTACGACCTCCCCCTGACGACGCCCTCGTGGCGCGCCCGGCTCCCGGAACCGTCAGCGGCGTCCGCCCGCCGCGACGCCTCGGCCCTCAACCCCGCCAGGGCCCGGACCGGCCCCCCGGGGAGCGGCCGATGAGCGCCGCCGTCGTGCTGGCCGTCTTCGTGGTGGCGTTCTTCTTCATCGCCACGGGGAAGGCGGACAAGGCCAAAGTGGTGCTCATCGCCGCCGGGGTGATGCCGGCCCCCGGAGCGGAGGTCTTCTTCTCCCAGCACGAGTGTGCTGGCCTGGGTCTGCGCCGCGCTGAGGTACTTCGCGTGACGGGGGCGCGGACGGATCCGACGACCACGTGCACGCACGCCGGCCCGGCCGCCGGGCCGGCCGTACAGCCGGCCGCACGGCCTGCCACACGGCCTCTGCCTGCGCCGGCGCGCGGCCGGGCCGGTAACGCCGCCGCTGCGCGGGTAGGGGGACCCCGTGCAAAGGCCGCCTCCGCCGCGGGTGACGCGCCCCCGCCCGCGGACGGCCGTCATCGGGACCGCCGGGGCCGGGGACCCGGCGCGACAGGGGCGGAGCAGCGCGATCAGTCGCCGCCCGGCGGCTGGGGGACCGGGAGGGCGTCGTCATGACTCTGCCGGAGCTGTACGGGGTCCTGCTGGCCGGCGGGCTGGTGCTGGTGGCCGGCATCGTCGCGGCACGCACGGCCGGCCGCCTCGGCCTGCCCAGCCTGCTGTTCTTCCTCGGCCTCGGCGTGCTGCTCGGCGAGGACGTCCTCGGCATCCGCTTCGACGACGCGCAGCTGGCGCAGACGCTGTGCACCTCGGCGCTGGCGGTCATCCTGGTCGAGGGCGGTCTCAGCACCCGCTGGTCCGGCCTGCGCCGCCTGCTGGCCCCCTCCGCGCTGCTGGCCACCGCCGCGGTGGTCGTCAGCGTGCTGGTCACCGCAACCGGGGCGCACCTGCTGCTGGGCATGGACTGGCAGCTGGCGCTGCTGATCGGCGCCATCGTCTCCTCCACCGACGCGGCGGCGGTCTTCGCGGTGATGCGCTCGCTGCCGCTGCCGAAGCGGCTGTCGGCGATGGTGGAGGCCGAGTCCGGCTTCAACGACGCCCCCACCGTGATCCTGGTGCTGGTCTTCAGCGCGTCCGGCGGCGTGCCCGACCCCCTCGCGATCGGCGGGCAGATGGTCTACCAGATCATCGTCGGAGCCGTCATCGGCCTGCTGGTCGGCGGGGCCGGCGTGATCGCCCTGCGCTACGCCGCTCTCCCGGCCAGCGGCCTGTACCCGCTGGCCACCATGGGCACGGGCATCATCGCCTTCGCCGCCGCGGGCGCGGCGGGCGCCTCCGCCATCATCGCCGCCTACCTGTCCGGGATCGTCCTCGGCAACGCCGTGCTGCCGCACCGCGCGGCCACCCGCTCCTTCGCCGAGGGCGCCGCCTGGCTGGCCCAGATCGGCCTGTTCGTCATGCTCGGCCTGCTGGTCGACCCCGGCCGGCTGCCCGGCGCGCTGCTGCCGGCCCTCGTCGTCGGCCTGGTCCTGCTGCTGGTGGCCCGGCCGGTCTCCGTGGTGCTCTGCCTGCTTCCCTTCCGCGTCCCCTGGCGGGACCAGGCGTTCATCTCCTGGGCGGGTCTGCGCGGCGCCGTGCCGATCGTGCTGGCCACCTTCCCGGTGGTGGCCGGCGTGCCCGGCAGCGAGCGGCTGCTGCACATCGTCTTCGTCCTCGTCGTCATCTTCACCCTGGTCCAGGGGCCGACGCTGCCGGGCCTGGCCCGGCTGCTGGGACTGGCCCAGCCGGACCAGGCGCGGGAGGCGGACATCGAGTCCGCCCCGCTGGACGTGCTGGACGCCGAGCTGCTCACGGTCTCCATCCCGCCCGGCTCCCGACTGCACGGGGTGGAGATCGCCGAGCTGCGGCTGCCCCCGCCGTCGGCCATCAGCCTGATCATCCGTGACCGGACCACGTGCGTGCCCGCCCCCGACACGCGGCTGCGGGAGGGGGACGAGCTGCTCATCGTCGCCACCGGCGCCACCCGCGAGGCCGCCGAGCGCCGCCTGCGCGCGGTCGGCCGGCGGGGCCGCCTGGCCCACTGGTACGGCGAGACCGGACAGGCCGAGCCGAATCCCGTCCCCTCACCACCGAACGGAGGCCATCTGAAATGGAGATCATCCCAGCGACCATCCCCGGCACCGGAACCGTCCACCAGTGCGAGACCCGGCACGGGCAGCGGCTCGGCGTCATCGACCACGGCGACGAGCGGCGCACCCTCCTCGTCTACGGAAGCGCTGATCCCGACGTCCCCGCGCAGACCATAGAACTCGACGAGGACGAGGCCGACCAGCTGGCCGAGCTGCTGCAGAGCCCCTCGCTCACCGACCGGCTCGCCGCCGTCGAACGGCGCCTGGCCGAGCTCACCGGTGAGCCGCTCTCCTGACCCGGCGCCCCGGGAAGCGCCCGGCGCCTCCCGCCCGCCCTGGGCGGGACGCCGCCGCGCTCCCCGGTCCGGTCACTCCTCGTCGCCTTCGAAGAAGTCGCCGATCTCGTCGACCACCTCGGCCGCGACGAAACCGGCGACCGCACCCGCCGCGAGGCCCGCCGCCAGGCCGGCCCCGCCGCCGTGGTGCCCGCCATGGTGACCGCCGTGGTGGCCGCCGTGGGCGTACGGGTCGTGGTGGCCGTGGAAGCCGCCGGCGGCGTACTGCGACAGCGCGGCCAGCCAGCCGTCGATCTCGGACGCCCAGTCCCGGTGCGGGGCCTCGGCGTGCGAGACGCTCCAGCGGCCGAAGGCGTCACCGCCGGAGCCGTACCGGCCGCTGCGCTTGTCGGCCTCCAGCACGACGTCCATCCCGGCGGGGCCGGCCACGAAGGTCAGCTCGACCTCGTTGACCTGCCCGGCGTACTGCGCCGGCGGGTGGAACTCGATCTCCTGGTAGAACGGCAGCCGCTGGTCGACGCCGTGGATGCGGCCCATCTCCAGGTCGGCGCCCTTGAAACGGAAGCCCAGCCGGGCGAAGGCCTCCAGCACGGCCTGCTGGGAGGCCAGCGGCTCGATCTGGAAGGGGTCCATGTCGCCCTTGTCGACGGCCTTGGCGATGGCCAGCTCGGTGCGCACGCCCATGGCCATGCCGTGCAGCGGCTGCCCCATGACCTCGGTGACCGGGGCCTCCCACGGGACGGGGAACTGGAAGGGGATGACGCGGTCCTCGCCCGTGCGCAGGGTGAACGGCCCGGACACCTCGGTGCGCAGGAACTCGATCAGGCCGACCCCCTCGCCCTCGCCGTACTCGGCCTCGACCCGGGTGACCAGGCCGAGGGTGACGTGCTCGATGGCGGCGTCGAAGTCGCCGCCCTTGAGGCGGACCTCGCCGCGCAGCAGCTCGCCGGGCCGCACGCGAGGGGTGGCCAGAACGGTGTCCACCGAGGGGGCGCCGACGCCGAGGGCTCCCAGCATCCGTTTGAAGACCACGGTTTCCTCTCTCCGATCAGATTGATGTGACCGCCCTTGCGAACGATCAGCACCGGGCCGTGGTTCCCGGCGCCGTCCGGCGGGTGGGCGGGGAGGACCCCTCTCCCCGGGCGGTGCCGTGGGACATGAGGGACATGTCCGTCCGGCGTGCGCGGCGCGGTCCCGGATCGCGGCCGGGCGGGCGGCCGCGATCCGGGGCCGATCAGGGCTATGCCTGGCCGGGGATCGGGCAGACGCAGAACAGGTGGCCCTCCGGGTCGGCGAGCACGGTCCAGTTCTCCCCGCCGGGCTGGAAGTCCGGCTTGCTCGCGCCCAGCTTCAGGTAGTCCTCGACCGCCTGCTCCACGTCCGGGACCCGCACGTCCAGGTGGAACTGCTTGTCCGGGCCGGGCCAGGCGGCGGGCCTGCGCTCGGTGTTCTTCTGGAAGTAGACGCGCACCGTGTCGTCGGCGCCGTCGCCGATGCCGGCGTACTCGTCCTCGGCGTACTGGACCTCGTAGCCGAGCACGGTCGCGTAGAACTCCGCGAGCCGCTTGGGCTCGGCGCAGTCGATGGTGACGGCGAGAAGTTTCGCTGTGATGGTCATGGCGCCGATCCTGGCGCCCGTACCTGTCATCTCATGTCAGGTACGGGCGGCCGATCCGCACCGATCCGGCGCGCGGGCCCCCGCGGCACGCCGGACGCCGTCACGGCCCGACCAGCTCGTGGACCCTGACCGCCATCGGGCCCGCGGGGTCGTAGACGACCTTCACCGGGACGCGGCCCTTGCGGAGCCGCAGGTAGAGGTCACCGGGAGTGCACTTCGCCGCGCCCGTCGCCGAGGCGCTGCGGGTGTTGCGGCTCTTGCGGGACGACGGGCCGTAACCACACTTCCTGTTGATCTGCCGGTAGTCCAGGCCCTCGGTGTAGTCGATCCTGACAGGGGCGCCGGCGCGCCTGCCGAGATGCCAGTCGCCCTTCGCGCCCTCGCGGTGCGCCCGGTGCGGCGTGACGATCATGGCGGAGTCGCCGGACCGCTTCGCCCAGCCGTACACCGTCTTCAGGCCCGATCCGGCCGCCAGAGCCGGGGCGGCGGTCAGGGCCGCCGGCGAGGACGGCGCGGCGAGGGCGGGCGCGGGGGAGGCCGCGAGCAGGAGCGCCGCCGCACCGGCCAGGGCCGCGGCGACCGAGGTCTTACGCATTTCTTCTCTCTCCGTTCGAGGGAAACCGGAGATCATCCTGACACGCGGCCATCCCGGCGGAAGCGGTTTCACGGGGTGATTCATCGCATACCCCAACAGACCAACCTTCTGCCGGAAAAGCACGTCACAGGCCCGCGACCGCCCCCTCCTGCGGCTCCGCGACGGCCGGCTCCCCGCCGGACGGCCCGGTCTCCTCCTCCTCGTCGGTCACGGGCAGGGCGATGAAGAAGCGCGATCCGTCCGTGTAACCGGTGTCGAGCCAGATCCTCCCCCGGTGGTATTCGACGATCTTCCGGCAGATCGCCAGGCCGATGCCCGTCCCCTCGTACGCCTCCCGGTTGTGCAGCCGCTGGAAGATGATGAAGATCTTGTCGGCGAACCGGGCGTCGATGCCGATGCCGTTGTCCGCCACGCTGATCAGCCACTCCGCGCCCTCGCGCCGCGCGTCGACCCGCACCACCGGGGCGCGGTCGGGATGGCGGAACTTCAGCGCGTTGCCGATCAGGTTCTGCCAGAGCATCACGAACTGGGAGCGGTCGCCGGTCATCCGGGGCAGCGTCCCGACCTCGACCCGCCCCCCGGACTCCTCGGCGGCGGCGGTGAGGTTGCGCAGCGCCATGGAGACCGTCTCCTCCAGGCCGAACGTCACCGGCTCCCGGGTGACGCGGCCCACCCGGGAGAAGGTGAGCAGCTCGTTGATGAGCACCTGCATGCGCTTGGCGCCGTCCACGGCGAAGGCGATGTACTGCTTGGCCCGGTCGTCGAGCTGCTCGCCGTAGCGCTGCTCCAGCATCTGGGTGAAGCTGGCCACCTTGCGCAGCGGCTCCTGCAGGTCGTGGCTGGCCACGTAGGCGAACTGCTCCAGCTCGGCGTTGGAGCGCCGCAGTTCGGTGGCCTGCTCCTCCAGTTGCTGCCGGGCCAGGCGCGTCTCCTCCAGCTCGGCCACGATCCGCTCGCGCATCGCCTCCATGTCGTGGGAGAGGGCGGCGATGTCGGCCGGGCCGCCGGTGTCCACGTGGTGGGCGAAGTCCCCGCCGGTGACCCGGCGCGAGGCGGCGCCCAGCCGCTCCAGCGGGCGGAACACCACCACGCGCAGCAGCACCGCCACCCCGATGATCGCGAACAGCAGGACGGTGAGGATGCCGAGGAACGCGGCGTCCCGCACCACGCGCGACTGCTCCAGGTCCGCGCGCGCGTCGTCGCGCACCCGCGTCCACGCGGCGTTCTGCGCCTCCAGCGCGGCGCGGACGGCCTCGAACGCCTCCCGGCCCGCCTCCACCTGGGCCGCGCCCACCTTCTCCGGTCCCTGTTCCCGGATCAGCGCGATCATCGGCTCTGCGTGCTGTGCGCGCCAGAGCGCGGTACGGCGCTCCACCTCGACCAGCTCGCGCAGCAGCCGCCCGTCCGAGATGAGCCGCCTGATCTCGCCCATCGACCGCTGCTCGGCCTGCCGGCCGGTCATGTACGGCTCGAGGAACTCGTCCCGGCCGGTGATGACGAAGCCCCGCAGGCCGGTCTCCTGGTTGAGCAGGGCGGCCTGCAGCCGCTCCGCCTCGACCCGGGCCGGTGAGATCTGGTCGGCCAGCCGGTTGGACACCTCCGCGGTGTTCTGCAGGGCCGTGGCGCCCGTCACCGCGGACACGCACAGCAGCAGGGCCATGCCCAGCAGCATGACGTTGACCCACCCCTGCGCGCTCCAGCGGCCCGCGCGGGCCCGCGCGGGAGGCGGCACGGCTGTCTCGTCAGCGGTCATCGCCCTCACCTTCGGCGGCACGGTCCCGCCGGCGGCGGGCACTCGGTGGCGGGGACAAGATACCCGCAGACGCCGCCCGGTCCGATCCGATCCCGGGCCCACCGCCCGCGCGGACCCGGGATCGGTACGGTGGAGGCCGGGCCCGCCGGGGAACGCGGCCCCGGGAGCGGACGTTGGAGGGAACGTGGCCTCGATAAAGCAGTTCGTCAGGCGGTTCCTGGAACGCCCCGGTTCGGTCGACCTGACGCCCTTCGAACGCACGGTGGCGGCCTCCCGCGCCCACTCCGAGCGCCTGGGCTCCCTCGACGAGCTGCCCGAGCCGCAGGCGGACGACCCGGCCGCCCTCTGCGCCCTGCTGCGGGAGACCGCCGACCGCACGCTCGGGCTGCGCCCGTACGACGTGCAGCTCGTCGGCACGCTCGCCCTGCTCGCCGGCCACGTCGCGGAGATGGCCACCGGCGAGGGCAAGACCCTGTCCGGGGCGATGGCCGCCGCGGGCTACGCGCTGCAGGGCAGGCGGGTCCACGTGATCTCGGTCAACGACTACCTGGCCCGGCGCGACGCCGAGTGGATGGCCCCGCTGTACGAGGCGCTGGGCGTCTCGGTCGGCTGGATCGGGCAGGGCTCCACCCCGGACGAGCGCCGCGCCGCCTACGCCTGCGACGTGACCTACGGCTCGGTCAGCGAGATCGGCTTCGACGTGCTGCGCGACCGGCTCCGCACCGACGCCGCGGACCTGATCGTGCCCGAGCCGGAGGTCGCGCTCGTCGACGAGGCCGACTCGGTGCTGGTGGACGAGGCGCGGGTGCCGCTGGTGCTGGCCGGGGCCGCCGACCCGGGCGGCGCGGTGCCCGAGACGGCGGCGCTGGTCCGGCGGCTGGTCAAGGGCTACCACTACGAGATCGACGACCAGGCCCGCAACGTCCACCTGACCTCCAAGGGCATCGACACCGTGGAGGAGGCGCTGGGCGTCGAGCTGTACGACGACCCGCGCACCCTGGCCGAGGTCAGCCTCGCCCTGCACGCCCACGCCCTGCTGACCCGGGACGTCGACTACATCGTGCGCGACGGCAGGGTCCACCTGGTCAACCCGTCGCGCGGCCGGGTGGCGCTGCTGCAGCGCTGGCCGGACGGCCTGCAGGCGGCGGTCGAGGCCAAGGAGGCGCTGCCCCCCTCGGAGACCGGGGAGATCCTCGACTCGATCACCGTCCAGGGGCTGATCACCCGCTACCCCGTCAGGTGCGGGATGACCGGCACCGCCGTGGCGGTCGGCGACCAGCTCCGCGAGTTCTACGACCTGAAGGTGGCCGTCGTCCCGCCGAACCGGCCGCTGGTCCGCGCCGACGCGCCGGACCGGCTGTTCGAGCACGCCATGGAGCGGGATCGGGCGCTGGTCGAGGAGATCGCCGAGGTGCACGCCACGGGCCGCCCGGTCCTGGTCGGCACGCCGGACGTGGCCGAGTCCGAGCGGCTCGCGCTGACGCTGGCCGGGCGCGGCCTGGAATGCGTGGTCCTCAACGCCAAGAACGACGCCGAGGAGGCGTCGATCATCGCCCGGGCCGGGGAGCGCGGCGCGATCACCGTCTCCACCCAGATGGCCGGGCGCGGCACCGACATCCGCCTCGGGGAGGGGGTGGACGCCCTGGGCGGGCTGTACGTCATCGGCTCCGGCAGGCACGCCGCCAGCCGCCTGGACGACCAGCTCCGCGGCCGCGCCGGGCGGCAGGGCGACCCCGGCGGCTCGGTCTTCTTCGTCAGCGGCGAGGACGACCTGATCGCCCACTACGTCGCCGACGAGTACCGCGGCGGGGTGCCCCCGGCGCGGCTCGTCGCGCACGCCCAGCGCGTCGCCGAGGGCGTCAACCTGGAGATCCACCGCAACACCTGGCGCTACACGCGCCTGCTGGAGCGCCAGCGCGAGGAGGTGCTGGAGCGCCGCGGGAAGGTCCTGCGCGGGCGGGCCGCCTCCGAAGCCCTCGCCTCGGCGGCCCCCGGGCGCTGGGCCGAGCTGGTGGAGAGACTGGGGAGCCCGGGAGGCGGGGCCGAGGAGGTGCTGGACGAGGCCGCCCGGCAGATCGTCCTGTTCCACCTCGACCGCTGCTGGGCCGAGCACCTGGCCCACCTCGCCGAGGTGCGCGAGGGCATCCACCTGCGCGTCCTGGGCCGCGCGAACCCGCTCGACGAGTTCCACAAGGAGGCCGTCGCCGCCTACCGGCGCATGCTGGACGAGGTCGGCTCCCGCTCGGTCGCCGCCTTCGAGAGCGCCGAGATCACCGCCGACGGCCTCGACCTCGACGGCGCGGGCCTGACCCGCCCCACCGCGACCTGGACCTACCTCGTCCAGGAGAACCCGTTCGGCACGGAGATGGAGCGCATCGCGGGCCGCCTGTCCGCCCGGGCCCGCGGCCGCTGACCACGGGCGCCGGAACCGGACGGCGGGGCCCGAGCCGTACCGCGAGAGCCTGAACCGTACGGCGGGCGCCGGACAAACCACTCGCGGCCGGGCCCGTCCGCGGGCCACACTGGCCGGATGGACGGACAGCGGGACCGCACGGCCGGTGCGGTGGTGACGGCGGGCGAGACGTGTCTGGGGACCTTCGGGCCCTTCCCGGTGGCCACGCCGTGGTGGGCGGACGTCGAACCGGTCGCCGCGCACCTCACCGCGGCCCTCGGCGTGCCGGTCATGGTGCTGCGCCTGGTGGGGGTCGAGGGCGGCGCGCACGCCGGGGGCGGGCACGTGACCTACCACGCCGAGGCGTTCGGGCGGCCCCGGCCGGGACTCCTCGGCCCGCCGCCCCGTGACCTCGGCGGCCTGCTGGACCCCGCCCCGCGCCGGTCCGGCTGGGCCACCGCCGACGGCCTGCGGCGGGCCCTGGCGTGGGCGGAGGCGTCGCTGCGGGCGGCGGGCCTGCCGCCGGCCGGGCCGCCCCGCCAGGTGAAGACCTGGAACCTGTCGGGCCTGTTCCGCATCCCCACGGCCTCGGGACCCGTCTGGCTCAAGGCGACGCCCGCCTTCACGACCCCCGAGGCGGAGCCGATCGGCCTGCTCGCGGACGTGGACGCGGAGATCGTCCCGGCGGTCCTGGCCGAGGACCGCGAGCGGGGCTGGACGCTCCTGTCGCACCTGCCCGGCGAGGACTGCTGGGACGCCCCGCCGGACGTGGTCAGCACCATGATCGGCCGCTGGGTCGAGGTCCAGGCGGCGGTCGCGGAGCGCCTGGACCGGACCCCGCACGGCCTGCCGGACCGGGCGCCCCGCACCCTGCCCGAGCGCGTGCACGCGCTGCTCGACGGCGCGGCGGCGGCCCCGCTGGCCGAGGACGAGCGGTCCGCGGCGCGGCGGCTGGCCGACGCGCTGCCCGCACGGGTCCGCGCCCTGGAGGAGTGCGGCCTGCCGCGCACGGTGGTGCACGCCGACTTCCACCCCGGCAACTGGCGCTCGGACGGGCGGCGCACCGCCGTGGTCGACTTCGCCGACAGCCACGCCGGGAACCCCGTCCTGGACGGCCTGCGCGCGCGTGACTTCCTGCCGGAGCGGCTCCGGCGGCAGGCCGCGGACGCCTGGACGGCGGCCTGGTCGGCGTGCGTGCCCGGCTCCGATCCGGGCAGGGCTCTGGCCCTGGCCGGACCGCTCGGGCACCTGACGTACGCCGTGCGCTACCAGGAGTTCCTGGACGGCATCGAGGACGGCGAGCGGGTGTACCACGAGGGCGACCCGGCGCGGGAGATCCGCGCGGCGCTGGCGCGCGCCCGGACCGCCTGACGCGCGCCCGTCCGCGTCCACGGGGCGGGCGGACGGACGCGGGCGGGGCGGGCTCGAACCGGCACGGACGGGTGGGGTGGGCACGGACGGACGGACGGGCGCGAACCGGCACCGGCGGGCGGGCGGCGCGGTGCTCAGGCCGGGTAGGCGTGCGTCTCGGTGGCCTTGAGCGCGGCCCAGACCCGCTCGCCGGGGCGGAGCCCGAGGTCGGCGACCGCGGCGGCGGTGACGTCGGCGGAGGCCTCGACCGGGCCGGTGAGCAGGACCCGGACGTGGTCGCCGTGCCGCTCCACCCCGCCGACCACCGCCTCCCAGAGGTTGCGGGGCGTGCCGTCCGGGCGGGTGCGGTACAGGGCGACCGCCGTGGGCGGGAAGGCGACGAAGACCGGGCCGGTGCAGGACTCGGCCGCGCTCAGCGTGATGCCGTCCAGCCGTACGGCGTGCCCGTCGGCGACGCCCCGGTACAGGTTGAGCCCGACGAGCCGGGCGACGTACTCGGTGCGCGGGTGCCGGGCGACGGCCGGGGGCGGGCCCTGCTGGGCGACCGCGCCGTCCTCGACCACGACGAGCCGGTCGGCCAGCACCATCGCGTCGAGCGGGTCGTGGGTGACCAGGACGGCGGCGCCGTCGAAGTCGGCGAGGTGGCGGTGGAGCGCCGCGCGGACGTCCAGCCGGGTGTGCGCGTCGAGGGCGGCCAGCGGCTCGTCGAGCAGGAGCAGGCGGGGCCGTACGGCCAGCGCCCGGGCCAGGGCGACGCGCTGGGCCTGGCCCCCGGAGAGCTCCCGGGGCCTGGCGTCCTCGTACCCGGCGAGGCCGACCCGCGCCAGCCACTGGCGGGCGGTCTCGCGGGCGCGCCGCCGCCGCATGCCCTGGCAGCGCGGGCCGAAGGCGACGTTGTCCAGCGCGGACAGGTGCGGGAAGAGCAGGTAGTCCTGGAACACCATGCCGACCGGGCGGCGCTCGGCGGGCACGGTGTGCAGCGGCTCGCCGTCCAGGCGGATGTGCCCGGCGGAGAGCGGGAGCAGCCCGGCCAGCGCGCGCAGGGCCGTGGTCTTGCCCGCGCCGTTGGGCCCGAGCAGGGCGACCACCTCGCCGGCGGCGACGTCCAGTTCCAGGTCGAGGCGGAACCTCGGCCGCTCCACCACCAGCCGGCTCGTGATCATGGCCTCTCCCCGGGGCCCGTCCGACGCCGTCGCGGCGTCCCGCTGCACGCCCTCGCGGCCGCCCGCGCCCGGAGCCGTCACGGCGTCCCCGCCCACCGGTCGCGGAGGCTGGCCAGCACGAGCACGGAGACCGCGAGCAGCACCAGGCTGAGCACGATCGCGGCCTCGGGGTCGGTCTCCAGCGCGAGGTACACCGCCAGCGGCATGGTCTGCGTCCGGCCCGGGAAGTTGCCGGCGAAGGTGATGGTGGCCCCGAACTCGCCCAGGGCCCGGGCCCAGCACAGCACGGCCCCGGCCGAGACGCCGGGCGCGACGAGGGGCAGCGTGACCCGGGTGAAGATCCGCCAGCGGGACGCCCCCAGGGTGGCAGCCGCCTCCTCGTAGCGCAGGTCGGCCGCCCGCAGCGCGCCCTCGACGCTGATCACCAGGAACGGCATGGCCACGAACGCCTCGGCGAGCACGACCCCCGCCGTGGTGAACGGCAGCGAGATCCCGAACGTCTCGTACAGCCAGCGGCCGGCCGACCCGTTGCGGCCGAGGACGAGCAGCAGGGCGACGCCGCCGACCACGGGCGGCAGCACCAGCGGCACCGTCACCAGCGCCCGGACCAGCCGCCGCCCGGGGAAGCGCCCCCGGGCCAGCAGCCACGCCAGCGGCACCCCGAGCAGCAGGCAGACCGCGGTGGCGGCGGTCGCGGTGACCAGCGAGAGCCGCAGCGCCTCCAGCACGAGCGGCTCCGCCAGCCGCGCCCCCATCTCCGGCCACGGGGCCCGCACCAGCAGGCCGCCCAGGGGCAGGACGAGGAAGGCCAGCCCGGCCACCGCCGGGACGACGAGCGGCCACGGGGCCCGGCCTCCCGGCCGTCCCGCCCCGCCCGCGCGCCGTACGGTGCCCGTCATGCCCGCGGGACCTCGAACCCGGCCCGGGCCAGCGCCTCCCCGCCCCGCGGGGAGCGGACCAGGGCGGCGAAGCGCTCGGCGGGCTCCCCGGCCGGGGCGTCCCTCAGCACCGCGATCGGGTAGTCGTTGACCGCCTCGCCCGCCTCGGGGACGTCGACGCCCTCGACCCCGCCTCCGGAGGCGAGCACGTCGGTCCGGTAGACCAGGGCCGCGTCGACCTCGCCGAGCTCCAGCTTGGTGAGCGTGGCCTTGACGTCCTGCTCCAGGGTGACCGGGGTGACCTCGGCCCCGGCGGCGGCCAGGACCGCGGTCGCCGCGGCGCCGCAGGGCACCTGGGGGGCGCACAGAGCGACCTTGAGCCGGGGGTCGGCGAGGTCGCGCAGGCCGGTGATCCCGGCGGGGTTGCCCTCGGGGACCGCGATCTGGAGCCGGTTGCGGGCGAACACGGCGGGCGGGCCCGCCAGGGAGGCGTCCGTCACGGTCCTCATGGTGGCGGGGTTGGCGGCGGCGAACACGTCGGCGGGGGCGCCCTGCACGATCTGCTGGGCCAGGGTGGCGCTGGAGCCGAAGTTGAACCTGACGGCCACGCCCGGGTTCGCGGCCTCGAAGGCCGCGCCGAGCTCGGTGAAGACCCCGGTCAGCGAGGCCGCGGCGAACACCGTGACCGTCCGCCGCCCCTCGTGCCCGGCCCTCGGGGACCCGCATCCGGCCAGCAGGGCCGGGGCGACCAGGAGGGCCAGGACGGCCCGGACGAGTCTCACTCCGCCTCCAGCGTCAGGGGGTGTCGGGGACCTCGACGACGACGGTGGTCGACTTGACCACCGCGACCGCCACCACGCCGGGCTCCAGGGCGAGCTCGTCGGCGGCCCGGCGGCTCATCAGGGACACCACGCGGAAGGGCCCCGCGGCGATCTCCACCTGGGCCATCACCGTGTCCTTGACGACCTCGGTCACGATCCCGCGGAAGCGGTTGCGCGCCGAGGAGGTGCTGCCGCCGTGCTCGTCGCGGGCCGCCTGCGCGCGCGCGAACGCGGCGAGGTCGGGACCGGCGATGGCCCGGTGGCCGTGCTCGTCGCGCCGGGCCGCGAGCCTGCCCGCGTCGACCCACCGGCGGACGGTGTCGGCGCTGACCCCGAGCAGCGCCGCGGCCTCGCTGATCCGGAACGTCGCCACGGCACCTCACCCTAGTTCTCGCACTTTCCAGGATCAACAGGATAGACAGTCAGCATTTGCGATGGATCAAGGGACTTACAGCCGGTATCCGCGATACCACCCCGCTTGTCGCGTCAGTGGTGCCGTTACGCGACACGTAATGGTTTCGCCGATCATCGCCGACTATCGTGTCGACCGTGGCCACCACCAGCGCGAACCGCCCCGTCGGCGAACTGCTGCGCCAGTGGCGGGAACGGCGCCGGATGAGCCAGCTCGACCTCGCCATCCAGGCCGACATCTCCACCCGCCACCTGAGCTTCGTGGAGACCGGCCGCTCCAAGCCCAGCCGCGAGATGATCCTCCACCTCGCCGAGGAGCTGGAGCTGCCGCTCCGCGAGCGCAACCACCTGCTGCTCGCCGGGGGCTTCGCCCCGGTCTTCGCCGAGACCCCGCTGAACTCCCCCGAGATGGCCGCCGTCCGCGAGGCCATCGGCCAGGTGCTCGGCGGGCACCAGCCGTACCCCGCGGTAGTCGTGGACCAGCGCTGGAACCTGGTGGACCGCAATCCCGCCACCGGCCTGCTGCTGCGCGGCGTCGCGCCGGAGCTGCTGGAGCCGCCCGTCAACGTGCTCAGGCTGAGCCTGCACCCCAAGGGGATCGCACACCGGATCCTCAACCTGGGCGAGTGGCGGGCCCACCTGCTGCACCGGCTCCGCCGCCAGATCAGCCTGACCGCCGACCCCGAGCTGACGGAGCTCTGGCGGGAGCTCGACGGCTACCCCTGCGACCAGCCGGAGCCGGAGATCGGCACGGGCCCGGGGCAGATCGTGATCCCGCTCAGGCTCCGC
The DNA here is from genome assembly GCF_039534085.1 of Planomonospora alba. Taxonomy (NCBI): domain Bacteria; kingdom Bacillati; phylum Actinomycetota; class Actinomycetes; order Streptosporangiales; family Streptosporangiaceae; genus Planomonospora; species Planomonospora alba. Next base: position 3,849 of record NZ_BAAAUT010000052.1, on the reverse strand, counting down.
CGCGGCTACCGCGAGCTGGCCTTCTTCAGCACGATGACGACGTTCGGGACCCCCCTCGACATCACCGTCGCCGAGCTGGCCATCGAGGCGTACTTCCCCGCCAACCCCGAGACCGCCGCCTACCTGCAGCACCAGCACCACCCCGACTAGCACCGCGCCGTGCGGTCAGGGCACGGACGGCATCAGCACGGTGGTGACCATCCTGCGCGTGCGGCCCTCCCGCGGCCCGTTGGCCGCCCTGGCCTCGAACACCGCGCGCAGGTCGGCCACGAAGGCGGCGAACTCCTCGTCGGAGAGCCACAGGGCGGTCTGCCGGTAGCCGACGCCGTCGCGGCGCAGGTCGGTGTCACCCCGCTCCAGGTAGCGGTCGAAGCCGGCCAGCAGGCCCGCGACGAAGGCCATGAACGCCTGCCGGTGGTCCCCCGGCGTCATCGCGGCCAGCTCCTCCTCGTCCAGCTGCGCCGCCGGCAGGTGGAGCGCGTAGGTGCGCTCCACCGCGCCGCGCACCCGCTGCTCCCCGGTGACCTCCAGGACGCCGGCGTCGGCCAGCGCGGCCACGTGGCGGTAGAGCGTGGCGGTGGAGACGTCGGAGAGCTCCGCGGCGAGGGCCGCGGTGGTCATGCGGCGGTCGCCGAGCAGCGCCTGGATGATCCGCAGCCGTACCGGGTGGAGGAGGAGGTCGACACTCGTCGTCTTCGTGGTCTTCACGACCCAATGCTCTCACATTTGACATCAATCTCAAATATGAGAATACTCATGACCAGGCGAAAGGGAAAGGACGCACGATGGCGACGATGACGGTGACCGGGAGCGAGCTCGTGGTGGCGCTCAGCGGGAGCGAGAAGGTGGCCGGGGTCCACGGGGACATCCGCGTGCCGCTCTCCGCGGTCCGCGACGTCGCCGTCGTGGACGACCCCGTGACCGGCGTCCGCGGACTGCGCGCCCCCGGCCTGGCCGTCCCCGGCCGGACGAAGATCGGGACCTGGCGGCGGCAGGGAGGCCGGACCTTCGTGGTCGCCCGCCGCGGCACGCCGGCCGTGCGGGTGACCCTGGAGGGCGCCGGCTACACCGAGCTGATGGTCGGCGACACCGACGCGCAGGCCCTCGCCGACCGCGTGCGCGCCGCGGCCGGCCTGCCCGAGCCCGCCGCCGAGGAGCGCGTCACCTTCCCCTCCGGGGACCTGACCCTCGGCGGCACCCTGGCCCTCCCGCCCGCGGGCGCGGGCGGAGCCGGGCCGCACCCGGTGGCGCTGGTCATCACCGGCTCGGGCCCGCTGGACCGGGACGCGAACCACAGGAGCATGCGCATCGGCACCAGCCGCGACCTGGCGCACGCCCTGGCCCGCGCCGGAGTGGCCTCCTTCCGCTACGACAAGCGCGGCGTCGGGGAGTCGCAGGGCGACTACCTCGCCGCCGGACTGCACGACAACGTCGACGACGCGCGGGCGGCGCTGGACTGGCTCCGGAGCCGCCCGGAGATCGACCCCTCGGCGGTCTTCGTCATCGGGCACAGCGAGGGCGCCGTCATCACCACCGCCCTGGCCGCCGAACCCACGGCGGACCTGGCCGGGATCGTGCTGCTGGCCGGCATGGCGAAGACCGGCGAGGAGACCCTGACCTGGCAGACCCGGCAGATCGCCGGCGACCTGCCCGCACCGGTCCGCCTCGTCCTGCGCGTACTGCGCACCGACGTGATCGCCAAGCAGGCCGAGGCGGTGTCCAGGATCAAGGCCACGACCACCGACGTCGCCTGGATCCAGGGGCGCAAGACCAACGCGCGCTGGACCCGCGAGTTCATCGCCTTCGACCCCGCGCCGCACCTGCGCGCGCTGCGCGTGCCCGTCCTGGCCGTCACCGGGGCCAACGACGTGCAGGTGGACCCCGCCGACCTGGAGACGATCGCCGCCCTGGTGGACGGCGACGTCACGACGGTCCTCGTGCCGGGCGTCAGCCACCTGCTCCGCCGCGAGGGGGAGGGCGACGGCGGCCTGCGCGGCTACAAGCAGCAGGTCCGCAGGCCCACCGACCCGGAGGTCCTCGCCCTCGTGACGGACTGGATCACCGGCCGCCTTCTGCCGGCCGACCTCTGACGGCGGGCACCGGCCCCGGGCGGGGCCGCCATGCGGCGCCGGCCCCGCGGGCGGCCGTGCGGACTGCCCCCGCCCACGGCCATCCGCACGAAACTTTCACCCTCCCTCATCCCGCCCGGCCGTCCCGCCGCAGGTGAGCGGGGCCGCATCCTCACGCGATGCGGCCCCTCCTTGCCTGTTGAAAAGTTTCGATGCTATTCCGAAGCTTTCAAGGGGTCGCCGGTTCCCGCGGCCCTGCACGGGAGAACAGGACAGCGGATGAGGATGACAAGCAGAGTGCTGGGAGCGGTGGCCGCCGCCCTGACGGTCGTCGCGGCCTGGGTCGTCACCGCGGCCTCCCCGGCGTCCTCGGCGACCCTGACCGAGGTGACCGGTTTCGGCACCAACCCGACCAACCTGCGGATGCACCTGTACGTACCGGACCGGGTGCAGGCCAGGCCCCCGGTCCTGGTGGCCGTGCACTACTGCACCGGCTCCGGCCCGGCCTTCCACTCGGGCACGGAGTTCGCCTCCCTGGCGGACCGGTACGGCTTCGTCGTCGTGTACCCGTCGGCGACGCGGAGCGGCTCCTGCTTCGACGTCTCCTCCCCGCAGGCGCTCCGCCGCGACGGCGGCAGCGACCCGGTGGGGATCATGTCCATGGTCCGGTACGTGCTGCAGCGGCTGGGCGGCGACCCCGACCGGGTCTACGTCACCGGCGCCTCCTCCGGCGCCATGATGACCAACGTCCTGCTGGGCGACTACCCCGACGTGTTCAAGGCCGGGGCGGCGTTCATGGGGGTGCCGTTCGGCTGCTTCGCCACCACCGACGGCTCCAGCTGGAACAGCGCCTGCGCCAACGGGCAGGTGGTCAGGACCCCGCAGCAGTGGGGCGACCTGGTGCGCGCCGCCTACCCCGGCTACAGCGGCCCGCGCCCCCGCATGCAGATCTGGCACGGCACCGAGGACGGCACGCTCCGCTACCCGAACTTCCAGGAGCAGATCAAGCAGTGGACGAACGTCCACGGGATCGGCCAGACCCCGGTGCTCAGCGACAGCCCGCGCCCGGGCTGGACGCGCACCCGCTACGGGACCGCCGGTGACCAGGCCCCGGTGGAGGCCGTCAGCCTGCAGGGCGTCGGGCACAACCTGCCGATGGGCGGGATGGCCGAGGCCGCGATCCGGTTCTTCGGCCTGGACGGCGGCGGCCCCACAGCGACGCCCACAGCGACGCCCACCGCGACGCCCACCGTGACCCCCACGGCGACCCCGACCGTGACGCCGGGCACCGGGTGCCGCGTCGCCTACACCGTGAACGCCTGGAACACCGGGTTCACCGCCTCGGTGCGGATCACCAACACCGGCTCCTCCCCGATCGGCGGCTGGTCCCTGGCGTTCGCCCTCCCCGCCGGGCAGACGGTCGTCTCCGCCTGGAACGCCACCGTCTCACCCTCCAGCGGGCAGGTGACGGCCAGGAACGCCTCCTACAACGGGACCATCGCGCCGGGCGCCTCGGCCGACTTCGGCTTCCAGGGCACCCACACCGGCGGCACCGGCGCGCCCGCCGCCTTCAGCCTCAACGGCGCCCCCTGCGCCGCCGGCTGACGTCCTCGGGGATCCGCCGGACGGCATCCGCGGGAGTGTCCGCACGCGGAAGCGTCCCGCACGCGGCGCGGCCGTCCACCGCCGGCCGCCCACCGCCGCCCGCCCCGCGGGGGGCGGCCGGCGCGCCCTGGCCGGGCGGGGGGGGGGGGGCCGTCCCGGCCGGCCGGCTCGGGCC
>NZ_BAAAUT010000051.1:0-51240 GCF_039534085.1 Planomonospora alba | reverse complement strand
TGCCCGGAGGTGGCGGTGTCGGTGCCGGACGGGTCGACGGTCCAGCCGGTCGCCGTCTCGAAGTCGTCGGCGTAGACCGTCGTCGCCGGCGGGCCGCCCGCCGAGCAGTACTGCGAGTCCTTGCCGATGATCCGGTAGACGCAGTCGGAGTACTCCAGGAAGCGCAGGACCGCCTCCTTGTTACGGCTGGTCTGCGGGCCGATCTGCTCGTCCGGCGGGTAGAAGCCGGGCGAGCCGGTCGGGTACATCTCGAAGGTGTAGCTGAAGATCTTGTGGACGCCCCACATCCAGTCGTCGATCGAGCCGTCGGTGATGTACAGGTCGCTCGCCTGCTGGGGGGTGTAGCCGTTGGTGGAGGCCATGTCCCGGCCCAGGGCCTCGAAGGCGTCGTGGTCGTCCTGGGTGAGCCCGGGTGCGGTGTCGCTGTAGGTGTAGCCGTACGGCCACAGGATCAGCTCGCCGTAGGTGTGCCAGTCGATGTGCGACCTGATCTGCTGCTCGCCGCCGACGACCCTGCTGTTCACCCAGTTCGCCACCGCCCTGACCTCGGGCGCCGAGGCGGCCGAGGGGCCGCGGTAGGTGTCGCTGGAGGCCGAGCCGGACGAGCCGCCGCAGCAGCCCCACTGGTAGGCCCAGTTCCGGTTCAGGTCGGTGCCGACGTAGGAGGAGCCGGAGTTGGGCTGCCGGTTCTTCCGCCAGGAGCGGTAGGAGCCGGTCGCGATGTCGTACTCGCCGCCGTCGGGGTTGAGGTCCGGCATGATCCAGATCTCGCGGCCGTCCACCAGGCCGGTGATCCGGCTGTCGGTGCCGTAGCCGTCGGTGAGCATGTTCATGATGTAGATCGCCATCTCGACGGTCAGGTGCTCCCGGGCGTGCTGGTGGTGGGTGAACAGCACCTCCGGCTCGTCCTCGTCGACGGCGGCGTTGTCGCTGATCTTCACGGCGATCAGGTCGCGCCCCTCGTGCGAGGTGCCGTAGCTGATCTTCCGGGCGATGGCCGGATGGTCCGCGATGATCTTGTTCACCGCGGCGGTCATCTCGGCGTAGTTGTGGTAGGCGGAGTCGGCCGGCGGGAAGTCCGCCAGCGACGACGGCGCCGACGAGGGGTCGGCGATCTTCGTGACCGCGTACCCGAGCTTCTCGATCTCGGCGATCTCGGCTTCCGTGGCGGTGACCACGACCGAGGTCCGGTCCACCTGGTCGATCGCGGCCCCGGTGGCCGCGACCGCGCTGCGCTGCCGGGCGTCACTGGGGCCCTCGACCTTGTAGCGGCCACCGGGCGGCGGCTCGGCCGAGGCTGCCACTCCGGTCGCGCCCAGGCACAGCAGCGCCAGGGCGGCGATTCCGACGATCAGACGGCGTCTCACCCGTGTCCTCCTCAGACGCGCTGTCGGGGGGCGCGCGTCTGAACCGAGGGTCGGGCAGGCGGATCGATCGGCAAAGAGCCCAGATGACCCATCATGGAGGAGGTATGGCCTCCGCCGGAGGCCCTCCGGCGGGCCCCGCGGGCCCGCCGGCGTCAGAAGGGGACCTCGAACCAGAGCGTCCTGAGCCCGCGGGGGCCGTCCTCCCGGACCCCCCAGCGGCTGGCGAGCAGGTCCACCAGGAACATGCCGCGCCCGTTCTCGGCGTCGGGCTCGTGGCGCACGTGCGGCGCGCTGCGCCCCGACCCGGCGTCGTGCACCTCCACCAGCACGACCCCCGCGCCCACCGCCACGGTCATCGCCACCTGGCCGCCGCCGCCGGAGCCGGAGTGCACCACGGAGTTGGTGACGACCTCGCTGACCAGCAGGGTCACGTCGTCGCAGGCGGGGTGGGCCTCACCCAGCAGCTCCCTGACCCGGCGCCGGGCCACCGCGACGGACTCCGGCACGCCGCGGAGGGTGACCGTCGATCGTGGTGGAACGGTCTGCTGCCCGGTCGTCATGATCGCCTCGTTCCCCGGTGAATGCATTCCCATGCGGATGGCGCTCCGAGATGGCACACTCACTCACGGTGAACCTTTCTACCAAGGACTGCAATAGCTCATATTGAAATTCCACAGTTTCCTTTGCCTGACGATCGGAGGTACCGGTGTGGCGTCCCGGCGCAGTCCCACCGCCCGGCATCGCCGTCTGATGGCCGAGCTGAACCGTCTGCGGGAGAGCAGCGGCCTGTCGCGGCTGGAGGTGGCGGAGCGGATCGGCTCCACCGACACCACCATCTGGAGGTACGAGACGGGTCTGAGCCGTCCCAAGCCCTCCGACGTGGCGGCCCTCACCGAGGTGTACGGCGTGACCGGGCAGGAGCGCGCCTCCCTGATCGAGATGGCCAAGGAGGCCCGGAAAAGGGGGTGGTGGCACCGCCACCGCCAGGCGCTCAAACCCGGGTTCGACTCCTACATCGGGCTGGAGGCCGAGGCCTCCGTCGTGCGGTGCTACGAGCCGCTCGTCGTTCCCGGCCTGATGCAGACCCAGCCGTACGCGCGCGCCGTCATCGAGGCGACCTCCGTCACCCACACCCCTTCCGAGGTCGACGAGAAGGTCGCCGTGCGCATCTCGCGCCAGCGGTTGCTGCACGGCACCGGCGGCGGCGATCCCATCCACCTCGTCGCGGTGCTCGACGAGGCGGTCCTCCGGCGGCAGGTGGGCGGCCGCGAGGTGATGCGCGAGCAGTTGGAGCACCTCGTCGGCCTGGCCGCGCTGCCCAACGTGGAGATCCGGGTGATCCCGTTCTCCGCGGGGGCGCACGCCGCGGTCGACGGCAAGTTCTGCCTGCTCGGCTTCCCCGAGCCCGACGCCGCCGACCTGGTCTACCTGGAGCAGGCCGCGAGCGGGCTCGTCCTGGAGGACCCCGAGGAGGTGCGCCGGTACACGCTGATGTTCGGAAGCCTGACGGCACTGGCCTTCGGCACGGAGGCGTCGGCCGCCCTCGTCGCCCAGGTGGCGAAAGAGTTGTGACAACCGACACGAAGAGGAGAAATGCGGGTGTCCATCGTGGATCCGTCCCGCGTCATGTGGCGCAAGAGCAGTCTCAGCACCGGAGGCGACTGCGTGGAGGTGGCCGTCGTGCCCGGTGACCCGGCTCTGGCCCGGCACAAGGCCGGCGCCGACGAGCTCTACCTCGTGCGCGACTCCAAGGACCCCGACGGTCCGGCGCTGGCGTTCACCCGGAGCGAGTGGGCCGCCTTCGTCGGAGGGGTCAAGGCCGGCGAGTTCGGCTGACGTGCCGGGAGATCCCGGGGGCCGGCCACCGGCCCCCGGGGGCTCCCTCCCCGGGTCCTCAGCGACCCGCACGGTCGTCCCCGTGGTAGCCCAGCACGCGCATCGCGAGCTCCGGGTCCATCACGGCGGCCAGGAACTGGGCCCGCTCCACCGCGCGGTCGCGCTCCGCCTCCGCCCTGGCCCGGGCGGCCTGGACGCTCCGGAGCGCCAGGAAGGCCAGGACCGCCAGCACGCAGGCGACCACCGCGACGGCGAAGACGGCCACCGACGCACCCGCGGCCCCGCCGGTCGGACCGGTCCCGGCGGTGCCCCTCCCCCCGGTCAGCACGTCCGCCCCGAGCAGTGTGAACGCCGCCAGCGCGGCCAGGCCGGCCGCGACCGCTCCGGCCGAGCGCAGCGCCCCGCGGAACCGCCCGCCCGCGCGGGCCCCCGATGACCCGGCCGCGCCGTGCCGCTCCCCGGGCGTGCCGTCCGCACCCGCTCCGGGGGCCGTTCCGGGGCGCCGCCCTCCGGCGGGTCCTCCGTACGCTCCCGCCGCCACGGCACGATGCCCGGCCCGCCCGCGGCCGCCGACCCGGGCGGCGCGAAGCCCGGCGCCGGCACGACGTCCGGACCGCCCGGCGGCACGGCGGGCGGGGGCCGGAGGGCCCCGGCGGGGACGGGCAGCGCGCGCGCCACCCGGTCGTGCTCGCGGTGCGCCCGGGCCGCCTCCCGGTGATACTCCTCGATCTCGGCGTAGAAGCCGTCCGAGGCGTAGACCGAGCCGTCGACCAGCGGCCCCCGGCGCAGCTCGATGACCGCCACCACGTCGTCGCCGTTGAGCGTCTTGTGCGTCTCCAGCGCGTGGGCCAGGCAGAGGACCTCCCTGCGGTGCTCCCGCAGCAGCGCCTCGGTCCGCTCCAGCAGCCGCACCAGGTTGTACTCGATGCGCTCGCCGAGCACGTCGGGGGCGGGGACCGCCCCGCCAGGGGGCTGCGCCGTACCGGCGGCGCCGCCGGAGCGGGGCAGCGCCTTGCCGCCCATGATCTCCAGCTCCTGGAGCGCGGCGACCGAGGTCACGCCGCGGCCCATCCCCCAGTGCGCCGGGGTCGACGAAGACGTACGGCTTGCCGGTCTCGCCGGCCACCGCCTCGGCCATCAGGGTCTTGCCGGTGCCCGGCGGCCCCCACAGCAGCAGGCCGCCGGGCACGTAGCCGCCGCGGTCCTCGATCTCGTCCGGCCGCTCCAGGAAGACGATGTTCTCCTTGACCCGCTCGACCACGTGGTCCTGGCCCCACACGTCGGAGAAGCGGGTCCTGATGTCGTCGGGGAAGTAGGTCTCGATCCCGCCGCGGGACAGGAACCAGAACAGCCCCACGAACTGGAAGACGCTGAAGAAGAACGCGAAGGCCAGCTGCGCCGCGTACGGCAGCGCCCGCCAGAGCAGCGCAGGGGCCTGGAACAGGGCGAGGGCGGGCGAGGTGTCCAGCACCTCGCCGAGGACGAGCGCCAGCAGCGCGATCCAGAGCAGCCACTTGAGCGCGCGGGCCAGCCGGAAGCGGGTCCAGTCGGAGAATCGGCGGTGGCTCCAGCGCTCGAAGCCGCCGAACACCTGCCGGGTCCAGAAGCGGTGGTAGCCGGCGGAGCGCTCGCTGACGAGGAAGTGGGCCTGCCGGACCAGCTCGGCGCCGAGCAGCCAGAAGACCCACGGCGCCTCGGCCGCCGTGATGATCACCGCGTCCCGGAGCGTGATGACGCCCTCGTAGGAGGCCATCCGGCTCCAGACCAGGACGGCGTGGACGAGCGCCAGGGCGAGCACGAACTTGGCCCGGTCCCACAGCGGCATGCGCTTGCGGGTCAGGGCGCGGAGGTCGTCCGGGCCGCTGCCCGGCGGGCGCAGGCCCTCCGGGTGGCCGCGGAGGGGGACGTGGCGTCCGCAGTGTCCACAGACGGGCTCCTTCTCACCCGAAGGCTTTTCTGACCGTGAAGGACCGGGTGACCCCGTCGAGTTCGGCGGCGCGCTCGCGGTAGCACGCCGCCGAGCGGCGGACCAGGATCGTGGACAGGCGCCGGGCGTCCTCACTCAGGTAGGAGGTGAGGTCGAAGGTCTGCACCCCGGCGCCCTTGACGGCGTAGTTGAACCGGACGTGCACTCCGCGCACCCCGTCGCCGGGATGGAGCACCTCGTCGGCGAGCAGCTCGAAGCCGGTCAGCGGGTAGCCGGGCAGTTGCGCCACCCGGGCGCGCAGCCCCTCGCTGACCGGCAGGATCGCGTCGCGCATGCCGTTCAGGGAGAGCGCGTCGCGCTCGGAGGGCAGGAGCGTGACGACCCGGGCGAAGAGGAACGGCTCGTCGGTGGTGCCGAGGCCGTACAGGTGGCGGGCCGCCGGGCGGGCGTGGGCGTCGTAGGCGACCGCCCAGACGAGCCGTCTGCGCAGCCGCGCGGTGGCCGACTCGGGGTCGCCGGCCGACATCGCCTGGTCCAGGGCCTTCTGGTCGACCTGGTGCCAGGCGGCCGGCACCTTGAAGTAGGTGTTCCCGTCGTCGTTGCGGACGTAGGTGAACTCGGGACTCGCGCATCCGGCCGCACCGGCGGCGAGCACCGCCGTCACCGCGGCGAGCCGCACCCTCGATCTCCGCACCAGGGCTGCACCTCCGCTTCGCGGACGGACAAGAGGTTGGTGCCCGTTTTCGAGTATCCCTCCCGTTTCTTTACGTGACCATCCTGGAAATCCCGCTCGAACCCCGCCGGGAGACCGGCTCCGCCCGGTACGGACGGACGGGGACGGTCACGCTCTGTGAACGCACCACCCCGGACGCCCCGGTCACGGGCACCTCGAACGGGACGGGCAACGTGGATGCAACCCCGGACATGCGATCTTGGGGGAGACCGGGCGCCCGGGGGCCCGTACGGCGCCGCGCCCGCGACGGGGCCCCACCATGAGACGATCTTGGTGTGGAGCGCCCATCCGTGTCATGACTACTGGCGGGAAGGAGCTATCGCTCGTGCCGCAATCGGCCAAGGATGGGAGAAGGCGGCTCCGCCCGTCGTGTTCACCCCTGACCGGTCGACCCGGAGTTGCCATGAACGAGCACGCTGACGACACCACCCCCGACCGCCGGATCCGTGGATTGGAGATCATGAGGCAGGTCAACGGCGAGGGCGGCGACGACGGTCCCGGCGACTTCTTCGGCATGACCGTCGAGCACCTGTTCGCCGACATCTGGTCACGCGACGGGCTGAGCCTGCGCGACCGGCGGCTGCTCCTGCTCGGCCTGCTCGTCGGGCAGGGGATGGGCGAGGAGATCGAGCTCCAGCTCGACGCGGCGCTGCGGACCGGGGAGCTGACCCCCGACGAGCTCCGCGAGATCGTCATCTTCCTGACCCACTACGCGGGCTGGCCGCGCGGCGCCCGGCTCAACACGCAGGTCGAGGAGCTGATCGCCCGGTTCATGAAGGACTAGGGCCTCCCCGGCCGGGCGGCGGGGCCCCCGGCCGGGGAGGCGGCGGGACGGGGCGTGTCAGAGCCGGTGCCCGCGGAGCCGGTCCAGCAGGCCGGCCGCCTCCCGGCGGCCGGTGCGGATCCGCGTCAGGAGCTCGTGCCGCGCGGCGTCGGCCACCGACCACGGCAGCGCGGCGAGGCGGGGGACGCCCAGCGCGGAGCCGAGCACCGAGGCCCCCACCGCCAGGGCCCGGCCCGCGGTGGCGAGGAACAGCGGCGTGCCGATCTCGTCGGCGAAGCGCTCCTGCCCGGTCCCCGCACCGGCGAAGGCGGCGAACAGGTACTCCGCCGACGGCCGGGACGGCCTGTCCCGCCAGATCTCCAGGAAGCGGTGGCCGACGGAGTCGCGGCGGGCACCCGCCTCCAGGTCCTCCCGGACGGCCTCGGCCAGCCCGGCCAGCTCCTCGGCGAGGATCTCCGCGTGCAGCCGGCGCACGACCGCGAGCACGGTGGCCGTCAGCTCCGCCGGGACCTCCGTCTCCGGCCCCTCCCCTGCGTCCAGGAAGGCGAGCTCCCGTTCGATCCGCTCGCGGTCGCCGTCGAAGCGCTCCCCCAGCTCCCCGGCGAACGCGCCGCCCACCGCGGCACGGCGCAGCCGCCGCAGGACCTCCGGCGAGGAGAGCCCGAGCTGGAGCAGGCGCGCCGGGTCGAGCACCGCCTGGACCATGCGGGTCGCCCCGTCCAGGCGGCCCCAGATCCAGTCGCCGACCCGCCAGGACTTCTTGTAGAAGGCGCCGAACTGGCCGAGCCGGATCCCCGCGAGCTTGCCCGGCTCCGCAGGGCCTCCGAAGGGGTTCGGGGTGCGGGCGCTGATCTGCTGGAGCACGACCTCCTGCTCGACCTCCGGCGGTTCGCCGCCGGCGGCGAGCCTGCAGACGTCGGCGGCGAGCATCCGGCGGAGCACCGCGGCGGGCGGCCGTTCCCCGTCCCGGGGCACCAGCGCGCGCAGCAGGGCGCGCAGGCGCGCGGCCTCGCGGGCCGCGGCCGGGACGGTGGTCCGCGGCGGGCCGTCCGGGTGCCCTGCGCCCTGTGGGACGCCTCCGCCCGCCGGGGCGTCCCCGCCCGCCGGAAGGGCCGCGTCCGCCGGAGGGGTCCCGCCGTCCGGAGGGGCCGCGTCCGCGGCACGCCAGAGATCGTCGCGGGCCCCGGCCAGCAGGGCCGCGATCCGCAGCGCGATCCGGCCCCGGCGCGCCGCCTCCGCCGCGGGCGCCGACGGCCCGCCGTCCGGAGCCGTCCTGGCCAGCGCCCCGGTCAGCAGATCGCGCAGCGCCCGCCGCCGGTGCGCTCCGGGCGGCGGGGCGGGGAGCGGCACGGTCCCCCAGAACGCCTCCTCCACCCGGCGGGAGTCCCGCAGCTCCGCGAGCGCCTCGTGGAGCTCGCCTCTGCGCTTCCGGAGCCGCCGGCGGAGCCCCCCGTCGGCGGGGGGAGCCAGCCAGACGGCGCGCTTGAGGACGTCGACGGCCGCCCTGCCGAGCTGCTCGACGGCTTCGAGGCCCCAGTCCCAGTCCGCGGCGGCCTGCCCGTCACCCGGCAGCCCGGCGGGCACGTAGCGGACCACGTCCTCACCCGGGAACCCCTCGGCGAGCAGCTCCGCGATCTCCTCCGGGCGCCAGCCGCCCGGGGGCGGGGGCTCGTTGGCCCAGCGCCCCGCCCGGTCCTGCGGACCCTGGGCCGCGCGCCCCGCGGCGTCCCCGGGCTCCTGGCCGCTCCGGCCCGCCGTCCGGAGCCCCGTACGGCCGACCGGCTCGGTGCCGCTCCGGGCGGTGAGGGCGGCGTGGATCCGGGCGGCCTCCCGGTGCGCCCGGGCCCGCGCGTACCCGGGCATGAGCCGTACGGCCAGCTCCTCGTCCAGCGCGCCCGCCTGGTCCGGCCGCCGCGCCCGGTACGCGCGCACCCGCGCGTTGTTCTCCCGGATGCGCCGGAACTCCTCGGCGGCCGACTGCTCGAAGGGCAGCCGGAACAGCGTCTCCAGGACGTCCCCCAGCGGCGGCGGGTCACCGGGGTCGGCGGCCTCCTCGGGGACGGCGCCGGCGGGGTTCGGGTCGACGTACATCAGCAGCCGCCGCACCTGGCGCTCCGCGGGCTGCCGGTAGACCGCCTCGAGGGCCGGTTCCACGGGCCGGTTCCGCAGGATGGCGCCGTCCAGCACGTGGCGGCTGGGGGCGAAGGAGGCGACCGCCGGCCGCCGGCCGGACCCGCCCAGGTCGGGGTGGAGGCCGTCCGGCCCGTCGGCGCCGACCGGGGCGAAGGCCGGCTCGAAGGCGACGGGGAAGGAGGAGGTGCACCGGCCGGCGAGCGCCAGGCGGCGGGCGACGTCGTGGGAGAAATGGAACGGGTCCTCCTCCGGGGGCGTGTCCGCCTCGCGGGTGAAGCGGAACACGGCCGCGGAGGAGGTCTCGGTGATGCTGTTGCCGAAGTCGTCGTGGAACGTCTCCTGCTCGCCGGCCATCAGGGTCGCCGTGATCATCAGATCGAGGGGCCGCCGCCGGGGCGGGACGTACCGGCCCGGCCGCAGGGAGGCGGGGACCAGCCGGTCGAACGCGCCGGCCAGCTCGGGCAGGAGGTGGCCGTCGCCGCGCAGCAGGGAGGGCGCCGGCGGGCCCAGGGGGCTGCGCAGCAGCTTCGCGAACGACCCCGTCTCGGCCCACACCCGGCCCAGCGGCCGCAGGTCGGCCCGGTACACCTGGGCGTAGGCCAGCGCGGCTCCGTTGACGCCCCCGGCGGAGGTGCCCGCGATCACGTCCACCCGGACCGTCGCGCCCACGGTCTCCAGCAGCTCCCGGTAGACCTCGCAGCGCCCGGCGGAGTCGTCGGGCCCGTCGGGCGAGCTCCCCGCCAGCCGGTTGATCTCGGTGGTCACCCCGCCCATCCACACGGCGAGGCTGACGCCCCCGTTCATCACGACGGCGATCCGGATGTCCTCGCGGTCGTCGTCGGGAACGGCGGCGGGCGTGTCCCGTTCTTCCATGGCGCTCCCCCGGGTCGAGGCCGCCCTGACCCGCGGCCGGTTCCCATGACAGCCGACCCGCGGGGGGCTCCTCCGCCGGTCGCGGTGCCCGTCCCCGAAAGCTGACCGGTCCGGGAGGCGGATTTCACCTCTCCTTTGCCGCCCCGGGCGCTCCGGGAGCCGGGCGGCGCGGGAACCGGCGTCCGGGAGCCGAGCGCGCGAGAGCCGGGCGGCGCGCGAGCCGCCGTCCGGGAGCCGGGCGGCGCGCGGGGAGCCCTGCGCGGCCGCGGGCCGGGCCTTCAATAGACTCCGGGCATGCCTTCCGCACTGATCACCGGCGCGACCGTCGGCATCGGCGCCGCGTTCGCCCGCCGCCTGGCCGCCGACGGCTTCTCCCTCGTCCTGGTCGCCCGCGACGAGAAGCGCCTCACCGAGCGCGCCGAGGAGCTGCGCCTGCGCTACGGCGTCACGTCCGAGGTGCTCCCCGCCGACCTGGCCGACCCCGAGGGCCTGGCCGCGGTCGAGCGCCGGCTCCACGAGGGCGTCGACCTGCTGGTCAACAACGCCGGGTTCGGCCTGGCCGGCTCCTTTCCCGACGCCCCGGTCGACGAGGAGGTGCGCATGCTCCGGGTGCACTGCGAGGCGGTGCTGCGGCTGACCCTGGCCGCGCTGCCGGGGATGCGGGAGCGCGGCCGGGGCGCGGTGGTCAACGTGGCCTCGGTGGCCGCGTTCTTCGCCCGGGGCACCTACAGCGCCTCCAAGGCGTGGGTGGTCAACTTCAGCGAGTCCGCGGCGCTGGAGACGGCCGGGAGCGGGGTCCGGGTGATGGCACTCTGCCCGGGGTTCGTCCGCACCGAGTTCCACCGGCGCGCCTCGATGAACACCTCCGGCATCCCCGGCTTCCTGTGGCTGTCGGCGGACGACGTCGTCGCCGAGGCCATGCGCGACCTGGCCCGCGGCGTGCGGGTGAGCGTGCCCGACCTGCGCTACAAGGCGATCGTCGCGGTCGGGCGGCGCCTGCCGCTCAACCTGACCGCCCGCGTCTCCCAGCGCATCGGCCGCCGGTAGCGGCCCGGCCCGCCGTACGGCGCCGCTCCCGCCGGCCGGGCGGCGGGGCGCGCGGAAGGGCCCGTGCCACGGGAGGGGGTCGTGGCACGGGCCCGTCCGGTCCTACCGGGTTGGTCAGACGCCGACGTTGGCCTTGTGGCCGATCGCCAGGCCGGAGGCCGAGTCGAAGAAGTGCAGGTTGTGGGTGTCCACGACCAGCTCGATGTTCTGGCCGGGGCGGACGTGGCTGCGGGCGTTCACCCGGGCGGTCCACAGCGACTTGTCGCCGACCAGCGGGAGGGTGGCGTCCTCGTCGTCACCGGCGTCGGCGGCGGCCACGGTGTCCTGGTGCTGGACCGGCGGGGCGTCGATCAGGAACAGGACGTTGATCTCGGAGCCCAGCTCCTCGGTGACCTCGGCGCGGACCGGCAGGCGGACCCAGCCGCCGGCGTGGCCGTTGGCGGCCACGGAGTCCTCGAAGTCGGACGGGCGGATGCCCAGGATGATCTTCTTGCCGATGTACTGGTCGAGGCCCGGCTTCTCGGTGAAGGTCGCGTCCGGGACCGGCAGCTTGTAGCCGGCGAAGGCCACGGCGGCGCCGCCGTCGGCGCGGACCAGCTCGGCGTTGACGAAGTTCATGGACGGGGAGCCCATGAAGCCCGCGACGAAGAGGTTCACCGGGTTGTCGAAGAGGTTCTGCGGGGTGTCGACCTGCTGGAGCAGGCCGTCGCGCAGGACGCAGACCCGGTCGCCGAGGGTCATCGCCTCGACCTGGTCGTGGGTGACGTAGACGGTGGTCACGCCGAGGCGCTCGTGCATCGTGTTGAGCGAGGCGCGCATGGAGACGCGGAGCTTGGCGTCCAGGTTGGACAGCGGCTCGTCCATGAGGAAGGCCTGCGGCTCGCGCACGATGGCGCGGCCCATCGCGACACGCTGGCGCTGACCACCGGAGAGGGCGGCCGGCTTGCGCTTGAGGTACTGCTCCAGGCCGAGCATCTTGGCGGCCTCGTTGACGCGCTTGGCGATCTCCGTCTTCGGCATCTTGCGGAGCTTCAGACCGAAGGCGAGGTTCTCCTCGACGGTCATGTGCGGGTAGAGCGCGTAGTTCTGGAAGACCATGGCGATGTCGCGGTCCTTCGGCGGCAGGTGGTTGACCACCCGGTCGCCGATCAGGATCTCGCCCCCGCTGATGTCCTCAAGGCCGGCGATCATCCGCAGCGCGGTGGACTTACCGCACCCGGACGGGCCGACCAGCACCATGAACTCGCCGTCCTTGATCTCAAGGTTCAGGCCGTTCACGGCTTTCACGCCGCCCGCGTAGATCTTGTCGACGTTGTTGAGAACGATGGATGCCATGGATGATCCTTAGCGCCTCGGGCCAACCCCGCGTTCGCCCGAAAGTGGATACGTTTTCACGAATCTCACCTGACACCGACCCTCGATGTCAAGCAAAAGGACCATTTTCTCCATCAACCAGGACTTTCGTGACCCCTCTGCGCTGTACGCGGAACGGAAAGCATGATGGAATCGTTTCCATGAACATGCGCAGGGCGACCATCAAGGACGTGGCGGAGGCGGCGGGCGTCGGGGTGGCGACGGTCTCGCGGGTCCTGTCCGGCGGCTCGGCCAGCCCCGAGACCAGGGAGCGGGTGCTGACCGTCGCCGCCCAGCTCGACTACCGGCCCAGCGCGCTCGGGCGCAACCTGCGCCAGCAGCGCGCGGGCGGGATCGGGCTGCTGCTCCCCGACGTCACCGACAGCTTCTACGGCCGGCTGGCCGACGGCGTGCTCTCCTGCGCGCGCGCCGCGGGGGAGCCGGTGATCCTGGGCACCACCGGCGACGACGCCGAGCGCGAGGCCGACCAGATCGGCATCCTGCTGGAGCAGGGCGTGGAGCGGGTGGTCGCGGTCCCCTCCGGGGACGCGGAGGTCTGGGCGCCGGCCCGGCGGACCGGTCTCACCGCGGTGTTCGCCCACCGCTCCGCCCCGGGGCACGGCGACGTGCCGGCCGTGCTCGCCGACGACCGGGGCGGGGTGCGGACCGCGGTGGACTATCTGACGGGCCTGGGCCACCGGCGCATCGCCTATCTCGGCGGCCCCGGCCAGGAGCAGCGCGTGGCGGCCTTCCGGCAGGCGCTGGGCGCGCTCGTGGACGAGGAGCTCGTCGTCTTCGCCCGGGGCAGCCGCGACTCCGCCTACGCCGCGGCGGCCGGGCTCTTCCAGCGCCGCCCCGACCTGACGGCCGTGCTGGCCGGCGGCAACCTGCTGGGCGAGGCGGCGGTGCTGGCCGCCCGGGAGCTGGACCTGCGGGTGCCCAAGGACCTGTCGCTGATCATGTTCGACGACGTGCCCTGGGCGGAGCTGTGCGCTCCCCCGCTGACCGTGGTCGCCCAGCCGGCCGAGGACATCGGCTACCGCGCGGCCGAGCTGGTGCTGCGCGCGGGCGGGCGCCGCCCGCGCGGCGTGCTGCTGCCCACCGAGCTGATCGTCAGGGGCAGCTGCGGCCCCCGGCGCGCCTCCTGACGGTCAGGAGGCGCGCCGGGGGCCCTCAGGTGCGGGCGGCTCAGAGGGACTTCTCGATGGCGGCCGTCACGGCCTCGTCCTCGGGCTCGATCCGCGGGCGGAACCGCGCCAGCACCTCGCCCTCCCGGGAGACCAGGAACTTCTCGAAGTTCCACTGCACGTCCCCGGCCTCGCCCTCGGCGTCGGCGGCCCGCGTCAATTCGGCGTAGAGCGGGTGCCGCCCCTCGCCGTTGACCTCGCTCTTGGCCAGCAGCGGGAAGTCCACCCCGTAGTTGGCCGCGCAGAACTCCTGGATCTCCTCGGCCGTGCCCGGCTCCTGGCCCATGAACTGGTTGCAGGGCACGCCGACGACCGTGAACCCGCGCTCGCCGTAGGTCTGCTGGAGGCGGACCAGGCCCGCGTACTGCGGCGTGAGACCGCATCTGGAGGCCACGTTCACGACGAGGACGGATTTGTCGCCCGCCAGCTCGGCCAAGGTGGTGGGCGTGCCGTCGAGGGTCTCCACCGGGATGTCACGAATGCTCATGGAAGGCAGCCTAACCGGCCCGTTCCGGTGGGAGGACGGGCGTTCCCGCGGCGTACGGCGGGGGACGCGGGAGGCGGGCCGGAGCGCCCGGCGAGGGCACGGCAGCGGCACGGCAGCGGCACGGCAGTGGCACGGCGGAGGTGGTGCCGGGGCACGGCGCAGGGCGGCAGCGGGGGCCTGCCGGGGGTGCGGCGGGGGTGCGGCGGGGCGCGACGCGCCGGGGCGGAGGCGCCCGCCGGGCTCCGCTCCCACGGACGGGGGCGATCCAAACCCCATACCGGGGTGATCTTTGCGCCAGTCCCCCGCCTCGGTGCCCGCCCGCCGGTCAGCCCGGTCCCCTCGAACCGCCCCTCAACCGAGAAGATCGCGCAAACAGCCTTCCGTGCCGTGTCGCAGCGGCCGTCCGGCGTCTCCCCCGCGTACTAGAAACCGCGTAGGAAGACCGCCGCGGCGTCCTGCCGGAACCAGGCCGGTGAGGACCAGCGGGCATCCTTCGTGCGAGCCACGGACGCGGGATCGACAAGCACGCCGGGTGTCACGGCGCCCTCGCGTGCCTCCCGCGCGCGGCCCTACGAAAGGACGGTTTTGGACAGTAACCGCGCTTTACGCGCCGCAGCCGTGACCGTGGTCGCCGTCTCCGCCGTGGTGGGTTCCACGGCGACGGGGACGACCGAGACGATCCTCACGACGGCCGTGGAGGACACGGCCCCGGAGGACCCGACCGTGGAGGGGACGGCGGAGAGGGTCTACCTGGCCACCTGGTCCACCGGTGCCAGACCCAGGCCGAAGTCCCTCGCGAGGACCGCCAAGGGCAGGAACAGGGCGATCGCGTTCCGCCTCGTCTCCCGCCGCGCGTGGTCCCACGACCAGTTCCGCTGCCTGGACAGCCTCTGGACCAGGGAGAGCAACTGGAACCACCGGGCGCACAACCGTCACACGGGTGCCTACGGCATCCCCCAGGCGCTGCCGGGCTCGAAGATGAGCGACAGCGGCAGGGACTGGCGGTCCAGCCCGGTCACGCAGATCCGCTGGGGTCTGCGGTACATCAAGCAGCGCTACGGCTCGCCGTGCGGTGCATGGGGTCATTTCCGGTCGGCGAACTGGTACTGACCCCTTCGTCCGGGAGTGTCCAGGGGAAGGGCACACTCCCGGCGGACGCCCGGGGCGGCCGGCCCCGGGCGTCGCCCTCCGTCCCGACACCCTCCGTCCCGACGCCCTCCGTCCCGACGCCCTCCGTCCCGACGCCCTCCGTCCCGACGCCCTCCCCCGCACCGCCCGGCCCGCTCCCCGCTCCCGTGCCGCCGTCCCCGCCGCACCGCCGTACGGCCGCTCCGCCCCACCGGCCGCGGCGTCCGCGCTGGACGGGCCCGCTCCGCCCTACCGGCCGCGGCGTCCGCGCTGGACGGCGACCGCCTGGATGAGCATCTCCAGCCCGAACTCGAACTCGGCCTCGTGGTCGCACGCGGCCAGCTCCGGAAGCAGCGAACTCGTCTCGGGGAACAGCACCGGGTCCACCTTCGCGGTGTCCACCTCGGACCGGTGGACCGGGGCGAAGGTCGGGGTGACGCCGACCTCGCGCAGCAGCGAGCCCACGATGTAGGCGATGAACATGCGCAGGACGCGCACCGCCTCCGCGCCGTCGAACCCTGCGCCGCGCAGCGTGGCGAGCGCCCGCTCGACCGGGAGCAGCCCGGCGGTCGACCGGAGCTGGCGGCTGACCACCACCATCGTGCAGCGGGGGTAGTGGTGGGCGATCTGCCGGAACGCCCGTGCCTGCATGCGCACCCGGTCGGTCCAGTCGGCGTCGGGGTCGTCGGTGAACTCGATCTCCGACAGCACGCTCTCGGCCACCGCGTCGAGCAGCGCCGCCTTGCTGGGCACGTGGTTGTACAGGGACATGACGCCCACGCCCAGGTCGGCCGCGATCCTGCGCATGGAGACCGCGTCGGCGCCCTCGCGCTCGATCAGGTCGATGGCGGCGGCGACGATGCGGGGGCGGGACAGCGGCTCGGCGGGCATGACCCCATTCTCCTTCAGGCCATTGACGGACGTACACCGTACGTGCGACGCTCCGAGCGTATACGTACGGTGTACGTCCCCGGGAGGCCGCATGTCGACGCACGATCTGTACACGATCCCGGCCGGGCTCTCCACGTGGGACGTGGAGGCCTCCGGCGCCGCCCGCTTCACCTGGGAGTACGACGAGGGCCGCGACCGCATGCTGGCCCTCTACCAGAAGGGCAAGGACAAGCAGTGGGACTCGGTCAAGCGCATCGACTGGGACCTCGAGGTCGACCCGTACGACGTGCTCGGCATCCCCGACACCACCATCGCCATCTACGGCACCCCGCTGTGGGAGCGGATGGACGACAGGCAGCGCGCCGAGGTACGGCGGCACGGCGCGGCCTGGCAGTTCTCCCAGTTCCTCCACGGCGAGCAGGGCGCGATGATCTGCTCGGCCCGGATCGTCGAGTCGGTGCCGGACCTGGACTCCAAGTTCTACGCGGCCACGCAGACCATGGACGAGGCCCGGCACGCCGAGACCTACGCCCGCTTCCTGCAGGAGAAGGTCGGCCTCGCCTACCCCATCAACGAGCACCTCAAGGCGCTGCTGGACAGCACGCTGAGCGACTCCCGCTGGGACATGCCCTACCTCGGCATGCAGGTGCTCATCGAGGGCCTGGCCCTGGCCGCCTTCGGCGTGATGCGCGACATCACCACCAAGCCGCTGCCCAAGCAGATCCTCGCCTACGTGATGCAGGACGAGGCCAGGCACGTCGCCTTCGGCCGCATGGCGCTGCGCGACCACTACCGCGGCCTCAGCGAGAGCGAGCTGCGCGAACGCGAGGACTTCGTCATCGAGGGCTGCTACCTGATGCGCGACCGCCTGCGCGGCAGGGAGACCTGGGAGAACCTCGGCCTGAGCAGGGCGGAGGTCGCCGAGGCCATGGAGGCCGTCGACCGCTCCGAGTACCTGCGGCTCTTCCGCTCCCTGCTGTTCAGCCGCATCGTGCCCTGCGTCAAGGACATCGGACTGTGGAGCCCCCGCCTGCAGCAGGCCTACGCCGACATGGGCGTGCTGGAGATGGCCGGGCAGAGCCTGGACGCGCTGATGCGGCAGGACGAGGAGATCGCCGACAGGCTCGACGCCGAGCGCTTCGCCGCCGAGGAGGCCGAGCGCCACGCCGAGGTCACCGAGACCATCGCCCTCGGCACCGCCGACTCCTGACCCCGCCTCGGCGGACGGCCTCCGGGACCGGACCGCGCCTCCGGGACCGGACCGCGCCTCCGCCCCGCACGTGGGCTCCGGGCCGGAGGCCACGGGCCTGCGCTCCCCTCCCTCCGGCGGGGACCGCCGGGCCGCGGCGGGGTGCACGGCGCGCTCCATACGCCCCGGCCGCGGCACGACGGCCGAAGACCCGGGCGGCCCCCCTCCTTGACATGCAAGTGGCGGCTTGCCTATAACGGTGTCCATGGACGCCGACCCCGAGCTGTTCAAGGCCATCGGCGACGCGACACGGCGCATCATCCTGGACGAGCTGACCGACAAGGACGGCCAGACGCTGTTCGAGATCTGCGGCCGACTGACCATGAAGCACGGCCTGGCCTCCTCCCGCCAGGCCATCTCGCAGCACCTCGCGGTGCTCGAGCAGGCCGGCCTGGTGCACACCCGGCGGCAGGGCCGGTACAAGTTCCACCACATCGACACGAGTCCGCTGCGCTCGATCGTCGAGCGGTGGCCCATCGACCGAGAGGGAACGAACCCGTGATCCGCATCAACATCACCAGCGTGCTCGTCGACGACCAGGCCAAGGCGCTGGCCTTCTACACCGAGAAGCTGGGGTTCGTCAAGAAGACCGACGTGCCCGCCGGTGAGGCCCGATGGCTCACCGTGGTCTCCCCCGCCGACCCGGACGGCGTCGAGCTGCTCCTGGAGCCGGACGGCCACCCGGCGGCGGGCCCGTTCAAGGAGGCCCTGGTCGCCGACGGCATCCCGTTCACCCAGTTCGCCGTCGACGACGTGTACGCCGAGGTCGAGCGGCTCAAAGGGCTGGGCGTCGAGTTCACCCAGGACGCGACCGACCTCGGCCCGGTGGTCACCGCCGTCTTCGACGACACCTGCGGCAACCTGATCCAGATCGCCGCCATGAAGTAGTCGCCCGCCCCGCCGGCGGACGCCGTCAGGCCTTGCCACTGGGCTGGACCGGGCGTACCGTCCGGCCATGGGTGTCGTTCACCGGCCCCGCACGGCCTGGGACAGTGCGCGCGTGTTCGTCGCCGCGGCGGAGTGCGACGTCTACTGGTGGCTCACCGGTGAGGTCGGGCGCCGCCTCGGCCTCGCCTACCAGGAGAGCCTGGCCCGGACCCGCCTGCGTGTCCAGCGGCGCGGGGACGCGGTGCCCGCCGAGGCCGGCGCCTGGCGGGCGCGGCTGGAGGACCTGCTCCACGACCGCCCGGATCTCACCCCGGTCCTGCTCCGGCTGACCGAGGAGACCGCCGCCCGCCTGTCCCGCTGAGCGCCCCGCCCCGGCCGCCTTCCGCGCACTCGGAGGGGATCACACCGGCGGCGTCCCCGGAGAGCCCGGCCCCAGGAAGGCGCGCAGTTCGGCTGCGAGCCGTTCCGGGGCCTCCTCGGCCATGTGGTGCCCGCTCTCGATCGGGCCGCCGCGCACGTCGCCGGCCCAGTCCCGCCAGATCGCGAGCACGTCGCCGTAGAGGTCCTCCATGTCGTCGCGGGCCGCCCAGAGCACGAGGAGGGGGCAGCCGATCCGGCGGCCCGCCGCGCGGTCGGCGTCGTCGGCGGCGCGGTCGACGCCCAGCCCCGCCCGGTAGTCCTCGCACATCGCGTGCACGGTCTCCGGGTCGTGAAGCGCCCTTCCGCCGTGCCGCACCCGCAGTCGCGCCTCTCCCGCATCGACGCGCGCATCGGCGAAGTCCTCGAACATCCCGTCCGCGCTTCCCCGGATCCGGCCGTTCAGTACAGCGGGCACGGACGCCTGCCGCCGTACCGCCGGGCCGGTGGAGCTACCGCGACAGGACGAAGACGAGGGAGCCGGCGACGGCGGCGAGGGTGGCGGACCAGGCGAGGAGGGCGTCGGTGCGCTCGTCGAGGGGGCGTCCGGCGTGCAGGGCCTCCTGGACGCGGCGGTAGCGCACACCGGTGCGGGCCAGCAGGACGGCCCCGCCCAGGGCCGCCAGCGCGAACAGGACGGCGACGGCCGGACCGGCCCCGGCGCGCAGGGCCATCCCGCCCAGCCCCAGGCCGCCGGCGGCCAGCACGGTGGCGGTGCGGACCCAGGCCAGCCGGGTCCGCTCGCTCTGCAGGCCCTCGTCCCAGAGCACGGTCACCGCCCGCTCCGCCGCGCCCTGTCTCCCGGCGCTCCGGTCCCGCGGGCCCCGGCCGGGTCCGGCCGGGCTCCTCCGGGGAGCCGTCACCGGGCCGTCAGGATGAGCACGAGCGCCAGTACGGCCACGGCCGCCACGCCGTACCCGAACAGGGCGGCCAGGGCGGGCGGCGGGAGGGGCGCGCCGGTGCGCAGGGCCCGCTGGACCCTGCGCCAGCGCGGGTAGGCCAGCGCGGCGGCCAGCGCGGACAGGGAGACCAGGACGACGGCGAGCAGCGTGCGCATCCAGGGCACGAAGACGTCGGGCGAGACGGCCGCCATGGCGACCCCGCCCGCCGTCAGCGCGAGGGACGTGCTCAGCCAGGTCAGGAAGGTGCGTTCGTTCGCCAGTGTGAACCGGGGATCCGGTTCCTTCTCGGGGGCCTCCATGGAACCGACGCTAGTTCAGCGACATTTCCCCTGGAGAAGGCGGGATTGCGGGAACGCCCCGCCCTTTCCGGAAGGGCTCCGGCGCGGCCGGGCGAAGGGCCGCGGAGGGCCGGATCAGCCGCAGGCGCTGGTGAGGTCCTGGGTCCACTTCACGCCGTCGGCGGCGACCTTCTGCGCCGCGTCGACGGCGTCGTTGGCGTTCTGCACGTCGAAGCCGGCCAGGGTGCCCGACACCCCGTCGGCGGCCTCCTTCAGGGAGGTGTTGGCGGCCTTGTCCGCCAGGTCCCCGAGCTTGGCGGCCCCGTCGTTCAGCGCCTGCTCCATCGCGGCGGGGTCCTGGATCGTGCTCGCGACCTTCGACATGGTGTCGGTCACGATGCCGGCGGCCTCGATGCACTGCTGGGCCTTGTCGACGCCGTCGCTCACCTGCTGGAGCTCGGCGCAGCCGGTGGTCAGGAGGGCGGCGGCCAGGGCGGAGGCGGCGAGGGGGAGAACCCGTCGCGGAAGGAGACGCATGTCCCGACTCTACCCAACGGGTACGGCCCCGCGGCGGCCGCGACGGCGCGGGGCCGTACGCTCGTTCTCGGGTGCCCGGGAACGCGCCGGTCGAGGGGCCGTCCCCGCGCCCGTGGACGACAGCGGCGCCTCGGAGCGCCGGCGGAGGGAGGACCATGACGACCTGCAGGCACCTCGGTGAGGCGCAGGACCCGCCGGCGCGCACGCCCGAGGGCTGCGAGGAGTGCCTGGCGGAAGGGCGCGGCTGGGTGCACCTGCGCCGCTGCCTGACCTGCGGGCACATCGGCTGCTGCGACTCCTCGCCGGGCAGGCACGCCACCGCCCACTACGACCGGGAGGGCCACCCGGTCATCTCCTCCTTCCAGCCCGGCGAGAGCTGGCGCTGGTGCTACGTCGACCAGCTCCTCGGCTGAGGCCGGGCCCCGGCCGCCCCTCGCGGCGCGTCCGGTCCGCCCGTACGGCCCGCCGCCCCGGACCACGCCCGGCCCGCGCGCCGGGCGGGGTCAGTCGCGTCCCAGGGTGGCCTCCTCGAAGTCGATCTCGATCATCGCCCTGCGGAGCACCTCGTCGTCGATGCGCCGCTCGTCGCGGAACCGGACGAGCACCTCGCGCTCGGCCGCCAGCATCTCCCGGCGGAGCCGCCGGTAGACGGTGCCCGGCGTCTCCTCGCCGCCGGAGCCGGTGCCGCCGCCGAGGCGCTCCCAGGCGGTGAGCGCGCGGCGCTCGGCCCGCATCCTCAGCTGCTCCACGACCTCCTCGTGCACGTCGACGATCCCGTCGGCGACCAGCTCGTCCAGGCGGGCGAGCGCGGCCGAGGCAGCCGCCTGCTGCGCGGCGGCCTCGGCCAGGTCGTCGGCGAACGCCTCCTGCTCGTTGGAGATCCGCAGCCTCCTGATCAGCGCCGGGAACGACAGCCCCTGGAGCAGGAGCGTGCCGATCACCGCCGTGAAGGTGAGGAAGAGCAGCGTGGGCCGTTCGGGGAAGTCCTCCGGGATGGCGAAGGCCGCGGCGAGGGAGACCACGCCGCGCATCCCGGCCCAGGAGATGACGGCGACGTTCCGCCAGGAGGGCGGGTCGGCCTC
The DNA here is from genome assembly GCF_039534085.1 of Planomonospora alba. Taxonomy (NCBI): domain Bacteria; kingdom Bacillati; phylum Actinomycetota; class Actinomycetes; order Streptosporangiales; family Streptosporangiaceae; genus Planomonospora; species Planomonospora alba. The sequence goes on along the minus strand of NZ_BAAAUT010000051.1, from coordinate 30,141 downwards.
GTGCCGGCGGACCGCGCGGGACAGCAGGCGCGGCAGGTGGAGGGCGGGCACCACCCAGACGACCCGGGCCGCGACGGCGGTGGCGAAGACGGCCAGCGCCATGCCGGCCGGCTCCAGCGGGTGCGCCCAGTCGATCGCCTCGACGATCGGCCACATCTGCAGGCCGATCAGCGCGAAGACGATCGACTCCAGGAAGAAGTCGATGATCTTCCAGACCGTGCGGGACATCAGCCGGGTGCCGAAGCCGCTGCGCGGCATGCGGTGGCCGATGTAGAGGCCGGCGACCACCACGGAGACCACTCCGGAGGCGTGCACGAGCTCGGCCGCGAGGTAGGCCCCGAACGGGGTGAGCAGCAGGACGGTGTTCTCCACGAGCGCGTCCCGCAGCGCCCGCAGCCCCTTCGACAGCAGCCACGCGAGCGCCAGGCCGATCACCGCGCCGCCCGCGGCGGCGTAGAGGAACTGGCCGAGCACGCCCAGCCAGGTGATCCCCTCCCCCACCACCGCGGCGACCGCCACCCGGTAGGCGGTGAGCGCGGTGGCGTCGTTGAACAGGCTCTCCCCCACCAGGATGGTGATCACCTTGCGGGGCAGTCCCAGCCTGCGGGCCACCGCGACCGCGGCGACCGCGTCGGGCGGGGCCACGACCGCGCCCAGCGCGAAGGCCGCGGCGAGCGGCAGGCCGGGCAGGAGCAGGTGGGTGACCCAGCCGATCGCCAGCGTGCTGAACAGCACCAGCCCGACCGAGAGCAGCAGGACGGGCCTGCGGACGACCCGGAGCCCCAGGTAGGAGCTGTCGACCGCGGCGGAGTACAGCAGCGGCGGGAGGAGGACCAGCAGGACGATCTCGGGGTCCAGCGCGTACCCCGGCACGAACGGGGAGAGCACCAGCCCGGCCAGCACGAGGATCAGCGGCGAGGGCCACCCCCGGCGCCGGGACACGGCCGCCACCGCGACCGCCACGGCCGGGACGATCAGCAGGTGCAGCGCGGTCGACCGGTCCATCCCGCCCCGCCCTCAGGAAGGTCCCGCGGAGCGGCCCGGGCGGCACCCGGCGGGACCCGGGAGCGGGGCGGGGCACCCCGTGGGGCACCCGGGTCCGGCGGGCCGCGCGGACGTCACGGATCCGGCGGCCTGGAACACCGCCCGGCGGGCACGGGTCACGCGGCGGTCACCAGTCGCGGCGCTCGCCCCGTTCGTCGTAGGCCTGCTCGGGGCGGAGCCGCTCGCCGGTGGAGTGCGGGTGGTCCTGGACGTACGGGCGGGACATGCGCTGCTCGGGCTGCTGCCCGCGGAGGTTCAGCGGGTCGTTGGGGTCCAGCCCGCCCTGCTGGTCGTAGGCCGGCGGGGTGCCGTACAGGTCGCGCGGGTCGGCCGGATGACCGGGCGCCGGGGCCTGCCGGTTGCCGAAGGCGTAGGGGTCGGGCTGGGCCGGGGCCGGGTAACCGTAGGGCTCGCGGTCCACGGGCGGGATGCCGTAGGGGTCGGTGGACTGCGCCTGGGCGGGGTAGCCGTCGGAGTGCCCGGGGGTGAACGCGTCGGCCTGCCGGGTCTGCGCGTACGGGTCGGCCTGCCGGTGCGCCCCGGCCGCGAACGGATCCGCCCCCTGCGGGCCCGCCGGGGTGAACAGGTCGGACGCCGGCCCGCCCGGCCGGCCGCCGTAGGCGTCGGGCTGCGGGGCCGCCGGGGTGAACAGGTCGGCCTGCTGGGGCTGGGCGTAGGGATCGGCCTGCTGGGGCTGGGCGTACGGGTCGGCCTGCCGGTGCGCCCCGGCCGCGAACGGATCCGCCCCCTGCGGGCCCGCCGGGGCGAACGGGTCGGACACCGGCCCGCCCGCGCCCGGCCGCCCGGCGTAGGGGTCCTCCGGCGTCTGGTTCTGGTACGGCTGCTCGCCCGGCGGCCCGGCGGAGGGCAGGGAGTCGCCCACGATCATGTTCTCGGGCGGGACCACGTCGGCCGTGCCGTACCCCGGCATGCGGCCGGGGCCGGCGGTGTCCTGCGGGGGCACGCCGCCCCGCGCCACGAGCACGTCGTTGGGGCCGAGCGCGGGAGCCGGGCGCGGCTCCTCCACCGGGGGCGTGACCTGGGTGGCCGCGGGGTCGGCGTAGTGCTGCGGCTGGGCGGGCGGCGCGTAGTCCTCGGGCCGGGGCCGGGCGTACTGCCCGGTGCCGGGGAACGACGAGGGGTCGGCGTGCTCCGGGTGCCCGGCGGGACCGGCGGCGGGGGCGCCGCCCTCCTCGTCCACCTCGTCGGGGTAGCGTCCGCCGGCCTCGACGAAGCCCTCGTCGAGGGTGTCGACCAGACGGGCGACGTCGTCCAGGGGCATGCGGAAACTCGCGGTGCACATCTCACCGCGCCACAGGCTCAGCACCAGCGTGCCGTCGTGCCAGGTGACCCGGAGCACCCGCTCCTGGCCACGCTCGTCAAAGAACACTTCGCCGAACGACGGCAGCGGGACAACTTCCGACATGGAGGACATAGTGCTTTAACCAGCCTTTATTCGTCCACTCGACCTCAGGAAACCCTACCGAACCCGTCTTTCCATCCCCATCCTCAACCCCGGGAACACCCACGGAAAAATCTTGGATGATCTCTCACGTGCGCAGCGGATGGTCCCGCCAGTTTGCCATGGGACGCGAACGGGAGCTCCCCGAATCCCAGGACGAGTCCGCGCGATGACTCTCCGGAGCCGGGCACGTCTGTCGGACCGAGCGGGTACGGTTGGCTGTCGTGCCGACCGACTCCCTCACCCCCGCCGAGACCCCGCCCGGGAGCCCTCCGGAGGCCCCGTCCGGGACCTTGTCCGAGCGCCCGACCGCGTCCCCGGCGTCTCCGCCGCCCGCGGCCCCGCCCGCCGGGCGCCGCGCCGGGGAGCGTGCGGGTGAGCGTGCGGGGGGCCGCGCCCGGACCCGCTCCGGGTCCGCGGAGGCGGCGCCCCCGGTCGAGGAGCTGCTCGCCCTGGCGGTCAAGGCCGTCGGCGGCGTCGAGCGCCCCGGCCAGCTCGCGATGGCCCGCGCCGTCCAGCACGCGATCGACTCCGGCGACCACCTGGCCGTCCAGGCGGGCACCGGCACCGGCAAGTCCCTGGCCTACCTCGTCCCGTCGATCCGGCACGCGATGACCTCCGAGGGCTCCGTCGTCGTCTCGACCGCGACGATCGCCCTCCAGCGCCAGCTCGTCGACCGCGACCTGCCCCGCCTGGCCGAGGCGCTGGCCCCCCTGCTCCCGCGCGAGCCGACCTTCGCGATCCTCAAGGGCCGGCGCAACTACCTGTGCCGCTACAAGGCCAGCGCCGGCTGGCCCGACGACGAGCAGGAGCAGCTGTTCGACCCGGGCGAGGTGAGCGTCACCGGGCGGATGGTCCAGCGCATCCAGGAGTGGGCGGACGAGACCGAGACCGGCGACCGCGACGAGCTGGTGCCCGGCGTCAACGAGCAGGCCTGGCGGCAGTTCTCGGTGAGCGCCCGCGAGTGCCTGGGCGCGCAGCGCTGCCCCAGCGGCACGGACTGCTTCGCCGAGCTGGCCCGTGCCCGCGCCGCCGAGTCGGACATCGTGGTGACCAACCACGCACTGCTGGCGATCGACGCGATGGAGGACATCCCGCTCCTGCCCGAGCATGACGTCGTCGTGGTGGACGAGGCCCACGAGCTGGTCGACCGGGTCACCTCCGTGGCGGCGGGCGAGCTGTCGGAGAGCGGCATCGCGATGGCGGTGCGCCGGGTCGGCCGCCTGGTCGAGCAGGGCATCGCCGACCGGCTCCTGCAGGCGGGCGAGGACCTCAAGGCCCTGCTCGCGGTCGCGCCGCCGGGACGGATCGACGAGCTGCCGCAGGTGCTCGGCCTGACGCTCGCGCTGATCCGCGACGCGGCCTCGGCCTGCGTCACCGCCCTGGGTCCCCGCACCGGGGGCGACAAGGACGATCCGGAGGGCGCGGGCCTGCGCAAGGCCGCCTTCACCGCCCTGGACGAGGTGCGCGACACCGCCCAGCGCATGCTGGACGCCTTCGGCCACGCCGAGGAGGTCGACCGGGCCGAGGTGGTCTGGCTGGACGCGGGCACCGAGCGCCGCCCGCCGACCCTGCGGATCGCCCCGCTGACCGTCGCCGGCATGCTCCGCGAGAAGCTCTTCGGCGACCGCACGGTCGTGCTGACGTCGGCGACGCTCGCCCTGGGCGGCGCCTTCGACGGCCTGGCCCGCCAGTGGGGGCTGAGCGCCGCCCCCGGCGACCGGTCCGGCTGGTCCGGTCTGGACGTCGGCTCCCCCTTCGACCACCCGCGCAGCGGCATCCTCTACGTCGCCGAGCACCTGCCCCAGCCGGGCCGCGACGGCCTGCCCGAGGCCTACCTGGAGGAGATCACCGAGCTGATCGAGGCGGCCGGGGGCCGGACCCTCGGCCTGTTCTCCTCGATGCGCGCGGCCAAGGCCGCCACCGAGGCGCTGCGCGAGCGGCTGAGCGTGCCGCTGCTCTGCCAGGGCGACGACTCCACGATGCAGCTGGTCAAGCGGTTCGCCGAGGACGAGCCGACCTGCCTGTTCGGCACGCTCTCGCTCTGGCAGGGCGTGGACGTGCCGGGCCCGTCGCTCCGGCTGGTCATCATCGACCGCATCCCCTTCCCCCGGCCCGACGACCCGCTGAGCTCCGCCCGCCAGCGCCACGTCGCCGCCAAGGGCGGCAACGGCTTCATGGCGGTGGCCGCCACGCACGCCGCGCTGCTGCTCGCGCAGGGCGCGGGCCGGCTGCTGCGCAGCCAGCACGACAAGGGCGTGGTCGCGGTCCTCGACCCCCGGCTGGCCACCGCCCGCTACGCGGGGTTCCTTCGCGCCTCGCTGCCGCCCTTCTGGCCGACGAACGACCCGGCCAAGGTCCGCGACGCGCTGCGCCGCCTGGCGGCGTCCTAGCCTCCCCGGTCAGGCGAGGGGCTGGAGGTCCGGGCGCTTGGGGTCGAGGTCGTCCCCGGAGGAACGGCCGCGCAGGCGGCGCACCACCCACGGGCCGAGGTGCGCGCGGGCCCACTGGAGGTCCTCGCGGCGCTTGGCCCGCGGGTCGATCCGCTCCCGGGGCGGCCAGGTCACCCGCCAGTCGTCGTCGCACGGGACGCCGAGCACCTCGCACACCTTGGCGGCCACCATCCGGTGCCCGGCCTCGTTCATGTGCAGGCGGTCGTCGCTCCACGCCCGCCAGTCGCGCAGGCCCTGCATCGACCACTGGTCGACCAGGCGGCAGCCGTACAGGTCGGCGATGGAGCGCACGTGCATGTAGAAGATCGCGAAGGTGCCGCGGGCGCGGCGCATGATCGGGGTGTCGCGCGGGTCCACGCCGGTGAACAGCAGCACCTCCGCCCCGGTGGCCCGCAGCTCCCGTACGGCTCCGGCGAGCTTCTTGGCCATGCGGTCCGGGTCGCTGCCGGGGCGCAGCAGGTCGTTGCCGCCCGCGCAGAGGCTGACCAGGTCGGGCCGCATCCGCACGGCGAGCGGCACCTGGTCGGCGACGATCTGGTCGATGAGCTTGCCCCGCACGGCCAGGTTGGCGTAGCGGAAGTCCTCATCGAGCGCGGCCAGGCGTTCGGCCACCCGGTCGGCCCAGCCGCGGAAGCGCCCGCCCGGGACGGGCGGCCCGCCGTCGACGGCGGGGTCGTTCAGGCCTTCGGTGAAGCTGTCGCCGAGCGCGACGAACGAGCGGTAGCGGCTCACCGCGCCTCCTCCTTGCGGAGCATGCCGGCCAGGGCGTGCAGCGCCAGCGTGTAGGAGCCGAGGCCGAAGCCGGCGATGGTGCCGGTGGCGACGGCGGCGACCACCGAGGTGTGCCGGAACTCCTCACGCGCGGCCGGGTTGGAGATGTGCACCTCGATCAGGGGCGCGGTCCGCTGGGCGATGGCGTCGCGCAGCGCGTAGGAGTAGTGGGTGAAGGCCAAGTCGGATCGTAGCCATGTCGTTCTGTGAGCCAAGGAGTTGGATTCCGTCCTTGTCTTCCTAAGACCGCTTGGCCTCCGACTTGGCCCAGCTCCCGGCCGGTCTGCCGGCACAGCGCGGCCAGGTCGGCGAAGGTCTCGGCACCGTAGACGTCCGGCTCCCTGGTGCCGAGCCGGGACAGGTTGGGGCCGTTGAGAACGTGGACGGTCCTCATCGCGTCGTGTCACTCCTCACTCACCGCAGCGGCGGGCGCGCCGCCCGCCGTACCGGGCCCGTCCTCGGGCCCTGCCGCCGGGCCCGCGCCCGGCCGTGCCATCCCGTCCGGCTCACCTGGCGATCTCGCCGTAGGCGGCCTCCAGCAGCGCCTCCGGCGGGTCCTCCAGCGCGGACACCTGCGCCAGGCCGTCCAGGACGACGAAGCGCAGCGTGGCGCCCCGGCTCTTCTTGTCCAGCCGCATGTGGTCGCGGAGCGCCGGCCAGGCGTCCCTGCGGTAGGACGTGGGCAGTCCGACCGAGGTCAGGATGGCGCGGGTCCGGTCCACCAGGTCGATGCCGATCCTGCCGTCCAGGCGGGACAGCTCGGCGGCGTAGACCATGCCGATGGCGACGGCCTCGCCGTGGCGCATGCGGTAGTCCTCGGCCCGCTCGATGGCGTGCGCCAGCGTGTGCCCGTAGTTGAGGATCTCCCGCAGGCCGCTCTCCCGCAGGTCGGCGCCGACGACCCGGGCCTTGACCCGGATCTTCCGCTCGATCAGCTCGCGGGTGTGCCGCCCCTCCGGGTGGCGGGCCCCCTCCGGGTCCTCCTCGATGAGCCGCAGGATCTCCGGATCGGCGATGAAACCGCCCTTGACGATCTCCGCGAGCCCGCCGACGTAGTCGTCGCGGGGCACCGACATCAGCGTGGCCAGGTCGCACAGGACCCCGGCGGGCGGGTGGAAGGCGCCGACGAGGTTCTTGCCCTCGGGGGTGTTGATGCCGGTCTTGCCGCCGACCGCGGCGTCCACCATGCCGAGCAGGGTGGTGGGGACCTGCACGACCTTGACGCCGCGCAGCCAGGTCGCGGCGGCGAACCCGGCCAGGTCGGTGGTGGCGCCGCCGCCGACGCCGACCACCGCGTCGGAGCGGGTCATGCCGTGGCGGCCGAAGGCCGACCAGAGCCCGGCGGCGACCTCCGCCGTCTTGGCCTGCTCGGCGTCGGGCACCGGGAGCCGGACGACCTCGTAGCCGGCCGACTCGACCGCGCCGCAGACCGGCCGCGCGATCTCCGGCAGTCCCTCCGGGTGCACGACCGCGACGGTCCGCACCCGGGGCCCGAGCAGGCCGGGCAGCTCGCCGAGGACGCCGGTGCCGACCACGACCTCGTAGGGGGACTCCCCGCCGACGTCGATCCTGGTGACGCTCACGGGGCCTCCTCCGTCTCGCGCGTGGGCGGCTCCGCCGTGCCCGTGGTCCGGCTCACGCTCCCAGCCCCTTCACGATCTCGTCGGCGACCTGCTCGGCGTCGCGCTCGTCGGTCTTGACCGTCAGGACGGCCAGCGCCTCGTAGATCGGGCGGCGGGCGTCCATGAGCTTCTTCAGCTGGCTGCGCGGGTTGAGCACCAGCAGCGGGCGGGCCGAGGCCAGGCCCACCCGGGAGACGGCCTGGGAGAGGCCGACCTCCAGGTAGACGACGGTGTGGCCGTCCAGCAGCCGCCGCGTCTCCTCGTCGAGGACCGCGCCGCCGCCGAGCGAGAGCACGCCGTCGTGCTCGTCCAGCGCCCGCCGTACGGCGCCGGCCTCCAGCTCGCGGAAGCGCTCCTCGCCGTCCTCGATGAAGATGTCGCTGACGGCCTTGCCCGCCACGGACTCCACGTCGTCGTCGGTGTCGCGGAACCCGACGCCGAGCCGCTCGGCCAGCAGCCTGCCCACGGTCGACTTGCCCGACCCGGGAGCACCGATCAGTACGGCGCGCGGTCTCATCACAACCCCCGATCCGCTCATTGCTCGATCGATCCGGTCAACTACTTGATCACCAGGGAGGAGAGGTATCCCGACAGGTTGCGGGCGACCTCCTCCACGGAGTCTCCGCCGAACTTCTCCACCGCGGCGTCGGCCAGGACGAGCGCGACCATCGCCTCGGCGACGATCGCGGCGGCCGGGACGGCGCAGACGTCGGAGCGCTCGTGGTGGGCCTTGGCGGGCTCGCCGGTCAGCACGTCGACGGTGGCCAGCGCCCGGGGCACGGTGGAGATCGGCTTCATCGCGGCGCTGACGCGCAGCGCCTCGCCGTTGGTCATGCCGCCCTCGACGCCGCCGGCCCGGTTGGTGGTCCGGCGCACGCCGTCGGGGGTGTTCTCGATCTCGTCGTGGGCGCGGGAGCCGGGGCGGCGCGCGGTCTCGAAGCCGTCGCCGACGGCGACGCCCTTGATCGCCTGGATGCCCATCAGCGCGGCGGCGAGGCGGGCGTCGAGGCGGCGGTCCCAGTGGGTGTAGCTGCCCAGGCCCGGCGGGAGCCCGTAGGCGACGACCTCGACGACGCCGCCGAGGGTGTCGCCGTCCTTGTGGGCCCTGTCGATCTCGGCGACCATCGCGGCGCTGCCGGCCGGGTCGGCGCAGCGGACCGGGTCGGCGTCGACGGCGTCCATGTCGCCGGGGCCGGGGACGACGCCGGCCGCGGCCTGGGCCGAGCCGATGGACAGCACGTGGCTGACGATGTCGACGCCGAGCGCCTGCTTGAGGAAGTTCTTGGCGACCTGGCCGAGGGCGACGCGGGCGGCGGTCTCGCGGGCGCTGGCCCGGTCGAGCACCGGGCGGGCGTCGTCGAAGCCGTACTTCTGCATGCCGGCGAGGTCGGCGTGGCCGGGGCGGGGGCGCGAGCGCGGCGCGTTGCGGGCCTGGCCCTCCAGCACCGCCGGGTCGACCGGGTCGGCCGCCATCACGGTCTCCCACTTGGGCCACTCGGTGTTGCCGACGCGGATGGCGACGGGGCTGCCGAGGGTGCGGCCGTGCCGTACGCCGCCGACGATCGTGACCACGTCCTGCTCGAACTTCATCCGGGCGCCGCGGCCGTATCCCAGACGGCGCCTGGCCAGGGCCCTGTCGATGTCTGCCGTGGTCACCTCCACCCCGGCGGGCAGTCCTTCGAGGATCGCGACGAGTTCGGGGCCGTGGGACTCTCCGGCGGTCAACCAGCGCAACATGGGGACCAGTCTTCCACGTGCCGCCCACTGGAATGGCCGCAGCTCACCAGGTGAGACGGGCGCGGGAACGGCCTTGTACGCCGATTCCCGGCGTTCCGGGCGGGGCCGCAGCCGCCCGCCGCGGCGGGTTCCACCGGGCGATAACCGGTTGCCCGGCGACGGTGACGCCTCTGTAGGGTGCGCGGCATGACAGCGTCGCTCCGCCTGGAGAAGGTCACGCCCGACAACGTCCGCGCCGCCTGCGACATGAGGCTCCGCCCCGGCCAGGAGCGGTTCGTCGCCCCGGTCGCGCAGTCGCTGGCCGAGGCGTACGTGCACCCCGAGATCGCCTGGCCGCGGCTGGTCGTCGACGGCGACCGGATCGTGGGCTTCGTGATGCTCTTCCTGGACGTGCGCCTCCTGCCCGGCGATCCGGAGGACCGCCTCCGCTCCGGGCTCTGGCGGCTGGCCGTCGCCGCCGGCGAGCAGGGCAAGGGGTACGGCCGCTTCACGGTGGGGGCCGTCTGCGAGGAGCTCCGCAACCGCGGGAAGAAGCGGATCACGGTGACCTGGAAGCCCGGCGAGGACGGGCCCGAGGAGTTCTACCTGAAGCTCGGCTTCCGGCGGACCGGCGAGATGAGCGACGACGAGGTCGTCGGCGAGATGGACCTCTGACCGGGGCCGCACCGGCGCGCCCCGCGACGCGGCACGCGGATGCGGCACGCGGATGCGGCACGCGGATGCGGCACGCCGCCTACGGCGCGCGCCGGGACGAGGCTACGGGCAGGAGGCCGTAGCGGGCAGGGTCAGCCGGACCCGGGTGCCGTGCCCGGGCCGGCTGTCGATCCGCACGTCGCCGCCGTGCATGCGGGCGATCTTCTCCGCGATGGACAGGCCGATCCCGGCGCCGCCGATCGCGCGGTCCTCCGCGCCGCTGCCGCGGTAGAAGTCGTCGCGGACGCGGTCGAGCTCGCCCGGGTCGATGCCGATGCCGGTGTCGCGCACCTCCACCGCCGGGACCGGGCCGGCGTGCGCGACGACGTCGATGCGGCCGCCCGGCGGGGTGAACTTCACGGCGTTGTCCAGCAGCTGCTCGATCGCGTGCCGCATGCGGGTGGCATCGGCGCACACCGGCACCGGGGCGGAAGCGTGCACGGTCACGGTCAGATCCCCGGCGCGGGCCCGCTCGGCCAGGGCCTCGGCCGCTCGGCGGACCAGGTCGGCCAGATCGGTGGAGACCAGGGCGAAGGGCACGGTGCGGGCGTTGAGGGCGGCGACCAGCAGCAGCCGGTCCAGCAGCTCGCCGAGGCGGGCGCTGTTGCGGTCGATGACGCTCAGGAACCGCCGCTCGGTGACCTCGTCCAGGTCGCCGTCCTGCAGAAGCTGCAGGTAGGAGCGGATGGAGGTCAGCGGGGTGCGCAGCTCGTGGTTGACGGTGCGCAGGAACTGGTTCTTCAGCTCCTCCAGTTCCCTCAACCGGTGCTCGACCAGCCGGGCGCGGCGGACGTGGTGGTGCAGCTCGGCCAGGTGCGCGACGCCGGCCGCGAGCGTGGGCAGGATCGCACGCTGGTCGGGCGTCAGGCGGCGGGGGCGGTGGTCGGCCACGAACACGGCGCCCAGGGCGTGGCCGCGGCTGGTGACGACGGGGGCGCCGGCGTAGAAGCGCACGTACGGCTCGCCCCGGACGGCCGGGTCGCGGCGGAAGCGTTCGTCGGCCAGCGCGTCGTGGACTTCCAGCACGTCGCGTCCGCGGATGGCGTGGGAGCAGAACGACATCTGCCGCCGGCCGATACCGGCCAGGTCGATGCCGTGTCGCCCCTTGAAGTGCTGATGGTCGGCGTCCAGGAGGTTGACCACGCCGATCGGGGTGCGGCAGACGTGGGCGGCCACGTCGGCGATGGCGCAGTAGTCCGCCTCGAGCACGACGTCCAGGGCCTGCAGCTCGTGCAGCTCCTGAAGGCGCTCGGCCTCGTCGCTCGGCCACGGTGGAGAGGCCATCACCCCTCGCCTCACTTTCCCGGGAGCACCCGGCCGGTGTGGTGGACGGTCCCGTCGCGGTGTCGGCGGAGCGGGATACCGCCTGTCGTTCTACCCGGGTATCCGGGCGGCTCACAGCGGCGGCGCGAGGAACCCGGGCGGTGCGGTGCCGTCACCCAGGCGGCGCGCACCCCGTCCCCGCGCCCGGGCGCGCCGGCGGAGGCCCGGTCGGGATGGGTCACGCATCGGCCGGCAGCGGTTCGCCGGTCTCCAGCAGCGTCTTCAGGCTGGCCACCACGTTCGGCCAGCCGTGGCCCGACCATCTCGGCCAGGCCCGATCGCGGACCAGTCCGCGGTGAACTCCGTGGCCCAGTAGCGGCGGGTGAAGGCGGGCTCGGTCAGCGCCTGCCAGAGCTTCTGCGGGGTGGTGCGGATGTAGGTGGTGTAGACGAAGGCCGGCGCGCCCATCGGGGTCTCCTCCAGGGCGAGTCCCAGGTCCGCCAGGGCTTGGACCCCGGCCCGGTCGTAGCGGCTGATCCACCGGTGGGCGATCTCGTGCACGGGCGCTCCGCTGACCGGCCTGCGCGACCGGCTCACCAGGACCCGCTGGGCCCGGAGCCGGCCGGCGGCGACCAGGGCTACGGCGTCCCGCTCGTCCGGGTGCGGAAACTGGCCGAGCACTGGCGCGACCGCTACGACTGGCGCGCCTGGGAGGCCCGGCTCAACGCCCACCCCCAATACACCACCATCGACGGCGCCAACGTGCACTTCCTGCACGTCCGCTCCACCGAACCGGGCGCCCTGCCGCTCGTGCCCAGCCACGGCTGGCCCGGTTCGGTCGCCGAGTACCTGGACGTCCTCGGCCCGCTCAGCGATCCGCGCCGGCACGGCCTCGATCCGGCGATCGCCTTCGACCTCGTGGTGCCCCCACCCCGGTTCCGGTTTCTCCGGCCCGGCTCCCGACACCGGCTGGGGCCCCGGGAGGATCGCCCGGGCCTGGGCCGTCCTGATGCGGCGACTCGGCTACCACCGGTACGGCGCGGCGGGCAACGAGCGGGCAGCGGCTGGGGGTCGTTCATCTCCCCCGAACTCGGCCGCACCGCCCCGGAGGCGGTGACGGGCGTGCACGTGACCCGGCTGTGGCGCCCGCCCCCGGACGACGATCCGGACCGGCCGGACCGGCTGTCACTGCGCGAACGGGCCGCGCTGGAGGCCTTCCGCCACTGCCTCGACAAGGAGGCCTCCTACGGCGCCGTGCAGGCTCAGCAGCCCCAGACCCTCGCCCCCGCCCTGACGGATCCCCCGGCCGGTCTGCTCGGCCGGAACGCCCAGGCGATGGAGGGGCCGGCCGCCGAGGCGCTGTTGACCCACGTCACGATCCACCGGCTCAGCGGCGCTCCGCCCTTGACGGGCCCCATGCCCGCCGTGCCTGCCGACGGTCCCGCGGTCGATCGGCGGATTCGGACCCGCCGGCCCGGCACCGCTCGTACGCGGTCTCCTGGTGGTCGCTCGCCGCCGCCTTCGAGGCGTGCCCGGCCCTCCGGGCACTGCTGCCGGGGCTTCTCCACGCAGTCCTCGACCTCGACAGGCGCACCTTCGGCCGGGGCCCGGCGGGTGGGAGGCCGGCGCGGGCGCCCGGAGCGCAGCGGGCGGAAAGCCCGGTGGCCCCGGAGACGCCTCAGGTGGCCTGCTCACCGCCGAGGAGCCGCTGGACCCACTCCAGGGAGCCGGTGCGCAGCACCTCCTCGGCCAGGCGCTTGGCCGAGGAGGTGGTGAGCGCGGCCAGGGAGCTGTCGATCCACGGCCGGACGTTCCCGTTGCCCTGCTCGCGGTACTCCACCGCCTGCACCAGGCACTCCAGCTTGTCGGCGTCGCGTGCGCAGACCGCCTCCAGGCTGGCCCGCTCCTCGTACTCGCCGACCGCACCGGTGATCATCTCGGCCACGGGCCCGGGCACGCCGCGCACCTGGTCGGCGGTGACCTCCTCGTTCGGGGTGGCCCTCAGGTAGCGCTTGCCGAGGTGGTGGATGTCGGTGGTGCGCGTCTCCTGGGTGTCGTGGAACAGGCTCATGAACGCCGCCCGCTCGGGATTCCCGCCCTCCATCGCGGTGATCACCGCGGCGATGACCGCCGTACGGAAGGAGTGGTCGGCGATGCTCTCCGGGTCGCGCACCCCCGCGACCAGCCAGCCCGTGCGCCGGTAGCGCTTGAGCAGGCCGATCTCGTACAGCAGGCCGGTCACCCCCGCCAGTTCCTCCGCCATGGGGATCCTCTCTCCTCGTCCTCGCGCGGTCGCGGCGCCCTCCGGGTCCTACCCCCGCCGGAGCCGGCCCCACCGGCCGCCTGTGAGGCCGCGGGCCTGGACCTCGATCCGGTAGCGCCGTACGGGACCGTGCTCGCCGGCCCGCACGGGGTCGCACCGGAGCGCGCGGGAGCACCGTCAGCCACCCGGACCGGCGAGGAGGACGGCGAAGGCAGAAATGATCATGAAGGGGCCGAAGGGGATCTCGCTGTCGCGGCGGGCGCGGCGCGCGGCGACCAGCACCGCGGCGTACAGGCCCGCCAGCAGGTGGGTCAGGACCAGTCCGGCCAGCACCTGCCCCCAGCCGAGCCAGCCCAGGGCGCCGCCCAGGGCCAGGCCGAGCTTGGCGTCGCCCAGACCGATCCCGGCCGGGTGCACGAGGAACAGCGCCAGGTAGAACGCGGCCACCGCGCACCCGCCGAGCAGCGCCCGCAGCAGGTCGCCGGGGCGGTGCAGGACCGCGGCGGTGACCGCCAGGATCGCCAGGGTGCCCGCCCAGGCGGGCAGGGTCAACCGGTCGGGGAGCCGGTGCACGGCGAGGTCGACGAAGGCGAGCGGGACGGCCAGGACGGCCAGCCAGGAGAAGGCGGCCAGCTCCCCGGGGGACCAGCCGGCAGGGCCGCCGATCCCCGTGGACGCCCCGGCCGGGTCGCCGGGGCCGCCGGCCGTACCGGCCCGCGCCGCCAGGGCGGCCAGCAGCAGCGCGGTGATCAGTTCCGCGGAGAACGGCGGAGGGCCGAGGGCTGCGGCGCAGGACGGGCAGTTCCCCGAAGGCGGCAGGACGGCGAGTCGCCCCGCGGCGAGGCGGGCGGCGCAGGACGGGCAGTGCGTGCGCGGCGGCCGGCCGTGGTCGACCGAGTGGCGGAGGACGGCGGCGCGCTGCGGCCCGCCGGCGAGCGCGCCGAGCACCGCCAGGACGAGGATCCACCAGGGGGAGACCACCGGCCGACCATAGCCTGACCGGTCCCGCCGTGTCCGGACATCGGCGGCCATGACCTCCGAGGTCATTGACGGCGCTACCACCGATCATGGAAGCTGGAGGCCCCCTCATACCCCCTGGAGGAATGGATCGCGTGGACACGGACCGCTTCGCACGGCTGCCGGCCGTCATCGCGACGCTGGTCCTGCTCCCGGTCCTGCTGGAGTTCCTCGCCTGGTACATCCAGGGTGAGGACTACGACGGCGCCCGCGCCGCCACGGTCGTCGGGGTGATCGTCTCCCTCGCCGGCATCGCCACGGTGATCGGCAGGCTGCGGGCCCGGCTTCCGGCGCTGATGGTGACCGCGCTGACGGTTCTCGCGGCGGGCGAGGCGGTGCTCGGCTTCGCCGCCGCCTTCGGCCCGGTGCTCTGGCGCGGCGGGGTCCCCGGGGAGCTGCACGGCCTGGTCACCACGGGCGTCAGCCTCTTCGCCGTCGTCACCGGCGTCTACCTGCTCGTCCTCTACGGCAGGGGCCTGTACCTGCCGTACCTGGAGGCCGGGACGGGCCCGCCGCCCACCGCCACCAAGCGGAAGGTGCTCGGCGAGTCGGAGATCCTGATCCGGACCGTGCCGGACGCCGGCCCGGCGGTGGAGAAGGCGCTCGACAGCTGCGTCGCCATGCTCGACCAGGACGACCTGCACTTCGTCGCCTACTACGCGGGCGAGCGCTGCTGCTTCTACGCCGACGTGCTCGACGACGTCGATCTGGCGCACTTCTTCCACGACACCACCCAGGAGGAGCGCCGGGCGCTCTATCTGAAGGCCGGCAACCAGCTGAACTGGCTCACCGGGCGGCTCGACCGGCAGTTCCGGCGGCTCGAGGGCGGCGCCCTCATCCGCACCGTGCTCGACGTCGAGCGCGGCGGCATGTACCTGTACCGGGTCGACAGGTCCCGCTATCTGGTCGGGGTGACGCTCGACGAGCGCAAGACGGACGTCGCCGACGACAAGATGGCCGCGCTCGTGGACATGATCCGCGGCCACTTCACCCTGCCTCCCCTCAACCGGCGGGCGCACCGCCCGCCACCGGGCGGAGGGCGGCTGCGGCCCGTGGCGGAGAGCGAGCACCGGTCCGCGTCGGGCTCCTGAGCGCCGCCGCCGGAGGCCCGGCGGCGCGGGCCGGACCGGCGGGCGCGGACCGGCTCAGCCCGCGCGGACCGGACCGCGCGCGGTTCCGGGGGTCAGTCCCGGCCGCGTAGCGGCCAGCCGAACCTCCGGCGCCTGGGGGCCGGGGCGGGTTCGGAGGCCTGTGCCATCCGCGCCACGGTGACGCCGCTGTCCGGGCCGAGCCGGTCCAGCGTCCCCGAGTGCACGGCGGCGAACGCCGCCAGCACCCCGCCCTCGATCACGAACGGCACCGGCCCGGCGACGTCGACCACCACGGCCGCGGCGCCCTCGGCCGCGGCGGCCTGGCAGACCTGCGGGGTGCCCGCCTGGATGGGCCGGGCGTCCGGGCGCCAGAGCCTCAGCGACTCGGTCCCGGTGAAGGCGAGCACCGCCTCGCGGCCGTCCTTGCCGACGAGCTTCGGCAGGGCCATCTCGCTCTCCTTCTCCTGCCTGAGGCCGTGCTCGCCGACCTCGGAGGAGGTCAGCAGCGCCACGACCGGGACCAGGAGCCGGGCCCCGCTCAGCGCGGCGACCACCTCGGTCGCGTCCGCCGTGCCGGCGGAGAAGGCGGCGAGGGCGGACGCGAGGGCGGCGTCGCAGGTGCCGTCGTCGTCGGGGACCAGAGGTTGCGGGATGGTCAGCACGAACATTCACCCTACCCGCGGCGTCATAAGGGCCGGGAGCCGCGGTCGGGGCGTCCCGGGCGGGCCGGGAACGCCGGCCCGTGCGCCCGGGACCGGAGACGGCGGCGATCCCCGTACCGGAGGAGGAGAGAGGAAGGGCGATGCTGGACACGGTCGGAGACGGGACCCGGATCGGCGAGCCGTGGATCACCCGGGCGGTGCGCTACACGGTCGAGGTCCTGTCCTTCGCCGCGACCCTCGCCGTCGCCTACGCGATCTGGGGTTGAGGGCGCCTCCCCGCCCGGTACGGCCCCGGGGGGGGCGGGCCGTACCGGGCGGGGAGGCGGGGACCGGCCGGGTCCGCGGATCAGCCGAGGTCGGCGATGGCGGCCACCGGTCCGCCGCCGCTGGGGCCCTGGTGGACCGCGGCGACGCTGACGAAGACGGCCGGGTCGCCGGTGACGGCGGCCGCGACACCGCCGACGGTGGCCTTGATCTGGCGGTGCCAGTGCACGTCGGAGTCGTCGAGCATGATGTTGCGCCGGCCCCGGACGCGGCCCGACGGATCGGCCTCGCACTTCATGAAGACGTTGACCAGCCGGCCCCTCAGGTCGGACGGGTGCGGGCGCTCGGGCAGGTCGATGCCGCTGGAGCGGATCGCCTCCCAGATGCCGTCGGCGTCCAGCGCGTCCTTCATGACCGAGTGGCCGATGCGGTAGCGGCCGCCGATGCCGCGGACGTTGCCGACGACCACGATCTGCGCCCGGTCGAGCTCGACGCCGCTGGAGCAGGAGGCCACCGACGAGTACAGCGACAGGTCGCGGTGGATCTGGTCGGCCCGGGGCGTCTCGATCTCGCCGAGCGCGACGGCGATGCCGAGCGCGGTGGTGGAGTTGGAGATGTCCATCGACGGGCCGGTGTCCTCGGTCACCACGTCCTTGCCGCGGGACTTGGCGTCGTTGATGGTGGCCAGGGTCAGCAGCGGCGTCTTGGTCTGCACGTAGTGCACGTCGGCGGGGTCGTCGATCCCGGCGGCCTTCATGGCCTCGCGCACCCCGGCGGCGACCTTCTCCACCATGGCGGGCCGGCCGATGTCCTCGGGCAGGATGACGTCGCTCATCGCGATGCCGACGCTGAGCCGCGGCTCGTCGCCCGGCTCGGCGCCCGGCGGGAGGGACGTCGTCGCGAAGATCGTGGCGTGCGGGCTGAGCACGCCGTCGGTGCCGCCGGACCACACCAGCGGGACGCTCTGCGGGTCCGGGTGGCCCTTGGCGGCGAGCACCTCGCGGAAGGCCCGGTCGGCGAGGATGCGGGTGTAGTCGTTGACGCCGCCGTTCCCCTCGGTCTTGCCGATCACCGCGAGCACCCGGTGCGCCTCGATCACCCCGTCGTCGATCAGCCTCTCCAGCCCGGAGGCGTCGGTCACGCTCTCGATGGGCACCTTGCGCACTTCAATCGGTTCCGGCATTCCGGCCGCCTTTCCGTTCGGTTTCCCTTACGCGCCGGGCTCCGCGGAGGCCCGCGCTCGCTCGCCGCGCCAGACTCACCCGCCGCGCCACGCTCACCTGCGCACCACGGTCCCGGTCTCCCCGGCGAGCGCCGCTCCGATGCCCTCCAGAGAGGTGATCACCGCCCGGTCGCCGCCGTGCTCGACGAAGCGCAGGGCGGCCTCGACCTTCGGCCCCATGCTGCCGCCGGCGAAGTGCCCCGCCGCCTGGAGGTCGCGGAGCCCGCCGGCGGTGATCGCGCCGATCGGGCGGGCGGCGGGCGTGCCGAAGCCGGTCCAGGCGCAGGGCACGTCGGTGGCGATGACCAGGGTCCCAGCGCGGACGGTCCGGGCCAGCAGGGCCGCGGCGAGGTCCTTGTCGATGACGGCCTCGACCCCGGCGAGCCTCCCCTCGGCGGTGCGGACCACGGGCACTCCCCCGCCGCCGGCCGCCACGACGACGAACCCGGCGGTCATCAGCGCGGCCACGGCGGGCGCGTCGAGGATCTGCAGCGGCTCCGGGGAGGGGACCACCCGGCGCCAGCCGCGCTCGAAGCGGCGCCAGGTCTGGCCGAGCCGCTCGAACCGGCGGGCCTCCCCCTCGGTGAAGTAGCGGCCGATCGGCTTGACCGGGTCGGCGAAGGCCGGGTCGGCGGGGTCGACGAGCGTGCGGGTCACCACGACCGCGGCGCGGCCCTCCAGCGCGTTGAGGACGAGCGTGCCGATCGTGGCCTGGGTCTGCGCGCCGCACCAGTCGAGCGGCACCGGGGGGACCACGTCCGCGGCGAGCTGGTTCTTCAGCACGAGGTTGCCCACCTGGGGGCCGTTGCCGTGCGTGAGGACCACCTGGTGGCCGGCCGCGAGCAGCGCGGCGACGTGGCCCATCGCCCCCTCGACCGCGCGGCGCTGGTCGCCGGGGGAGGCGCTCCCGTCGGAGGCGGTCATGGCGTTGCCGCCGAGCGCGATCAGCACGCGTTCTCCCACAGGGGCGACGGTAACCGTCCGGTCGGTCCCGGCTCATGGGCACTCATTGCCCAAGGAGCGGCTGTTCTTCGACAGAACTCACCCGGCCGTACGGCGGGCGGCCCGGTCCGCGCGGCCCCGGGCGGGATGCCGGGGCGGGTCCGGGGCGGGGCCGTACGGCGGTGCCCGCGGGACGGCGGCGCGGGAGCGGGACGGCGGGACGGCGGCGCGGGAGCGGGACGGCGGGACGGCGGCGCGGGGGTGCGGTTGTCCGGCGGCGCGGGGGGTGCGGTTGTCCGGCGGTGCCAAAACCCGCGGGGAACCGGCGCGGGGCGGACCTAGCGGCCGGGCGGGTGCGCGGGGGAGGGTCGGTCCGACCGCCCGTCCGGAGGAGGGATCGCGTGGGCCGGTTCCGGCTCGGCCGCGTCGCCGTGGTCGCCGTGGTCGCCGTGTGCGCCGCGGCGGGGCTCGCGGCCCTCGTCCTGCTGGCCGACACGCTGGTCCGCCAGGCGGCGGGGCCGTCCGGCGCGCCCCCCTCCCCGGAGATCGACTACATCGCCGAGGCCCGGCGACTGGCCTCCGAGGGGCTGGCGGACGCCAACGACTTCGGCTGCCGCCCCCGCGAGGCGGCGCCGTACCCGGTGGTCCTGGTGCACGGGGCGCGGAGCACCGGGGCGGTGACCTGGCCGGTGGCGGCGGCCTACCTGGACAAGCAGGGCTACTGCGTCTTCGCGCTCGACTACGGGTGGAGCCGGTCGGTCCGGGAGTCGGCGCGGACATTGGAGGTCTTCGTCGAGGGGGTGCTGCAGGCCACCGGGGCCGGCAGGGCGGCGATCGTCGGGCACAGCCTCGGCGGGCTGGTCCCCCGGGCGTACATGCGCTTCGAGGGCGGGGCGGCGAAGGTGTCCGAGCTGGTCACGCTGGGCGCGCCGCACCACAGCCCGGCGGAGGGGCTGAGCGCGGGCTGCGGGCGGGAGACCGTCTGCGCGGAGCTTGCGCCGGGATCGGCGCTGTTCGAGGAGCTGAACTCCCCGGCCATGGTCGAGCCGGGCGTCGACTACACCGCCCTCGGCCTGAGGGCGGAGCAGAAGGCCGCCTCGACGTTCCTGGAGGGCCCGGCCGGCCAGGTGGGCAACCGCATGCTCCAGGACGACTGCCCGCTCAAGGGCCTCGTCGAGGGGGCGGCCGGGCACAACCTGGAGACGATGGACCCGGTGATGCTCTCCTACGTCAACAAGGCGCTGGAGGTCCCCGGCCCGCTGCCCGAGGACTACCGGCCGGACTGCTTCGCGCTCGTCCTGTGAGGGCCGGACCCGGGCGGCGCGGTCCGGACGACGGCCCGTCCCCGCCGGCCGGCGGGGTGACGGCGGTACCGGTCACCGCGCCCCCGCCGGGCGGGCGCCCCGGTCCCACGCGCCCCGATCAGAGGGGCTCGTCGGCGAGGTACGGCGGGGCCGGGTCGTACTGGATCTCCCGGCGCACGGCACGCGCGTGCTCGCGGCCGTGCAGGCGGCCGACGAGCCACAGCGCGCCGTCGATGCCGGCGGAGACCCCCTGGGTGGTGAGCAGGTCGCCGTCCACGACGTAGCGGGCGTCGCGGACGACGGTGACGTCCCCGCGTGCTTCGAGAGCGTCCTCGTAGTCCCGGTGCGTGGCCACGCGGCGCCCGCGGGCGGGCCCGGCGGCGTGGAGCAGGAAGGCGCCGGTGCACACGCCGACGACCCAGGACGCCTGCGCCGCGGTCTCGGCGATCCAGCCGGTGATCGCAGGATTGCGCGGCTCGATCTCGCGGGCGCCGCGACCGCCGGGAACCAGCAGCACGTCCAGGGGCGGGTGGTCGCCCAGGGTCCGATCGGGCACCACGTGCATGCCCTTGCTGCACCGGACGGGGTCGGGGTGTTCGGCGATGAGCAGCGTGGTGTCGGCGTCGCCGCGCAGGATGGACGAGGTGGTGAAGACCTCCCAGGGCCCGGCGAAGTCGAGCTCCTCGGCGACGTCGAAGAGCAGCAGTCCGTACGTGGTCACAGGTGTTCTCCCGAGGTGGATCGGAATCGGTCGCGGTAGTCGGAGGGGGTGACGCCCAGGCGGCGCTGGAAACTGCGTCGCAGGGTCTCGGCGGTGCCGAAGCCGTAGCGGCGGGCGATGACGTCGACGGGATCGACGCCGTTCTCCAGGGCCCGCTGCGCCGCCTCCACCCGGACCCGTTCGACGTAGGCGGCGGGCGGGATGCCGAGTTCGGCGGTGAAGCGGCGTTGCAGGTGGCGGGGGCTGAGCCCGGCGTGCGCGGCGAGGCCGGCGATGTCGTGCCTGGCCCCGGGGTCGGCGTGGACGGCCGCCACGGCCCGGCGGACGGGGTCGGAGGAGGGCTGCATGGACCACAGGCCCACGCTGAACTGGGACTGGTTGCCGGGCCTGCGCAGGAACAGCACCAGGTGGCGGGCGACCTCCAGCGCCGCCTTCTGCCCCTGGTCCTCCTCCACGAGGGCCAGCGCGAGGTCCATTCCCGCGGTCACCCCGGCGGAGGACCAGAGGTGACCGTCGCGGATGAAGATCGGGTCCGGCTGGACGGTGACGGCGGGATACTCCCGCGCGAGCCGTCCGGCCCTGGCCCAGTGGGTGGTGACGCGGCGGCCGTCCAGCAGACCGGCCTCGGCCAGCAGGAAGGCTCCGGTGCAGACCGAGGCGACCCGCCGGGCTCCCCGGGCGGCGGCGGCGATCCAGCCGGTCAGGCGCGGGTCACGCCTGGCCGCGTAGACGCCTGTCCCTCCGGCGACGACCAGCGTGTCGACGCCGGTCGGCCGCAGCCCCGCCACGCCGTGCCCGGCGTGCACCGGCAGACCGCTCTCGGCGGGCACCGGCCCCGGCTCGGGGGCCACGACCGTGCAGTCGTAGCCTCCGGCCCGCTGGAACACCTCGTGCGGCCCGGCGAGGTCGAGCGACTGGAAGCCATCGAAGATCACGAAGACGATGCGGCGTGAGTGCACGCCGCCACATTCCGGCCTGGGGGTCGATGGCGTCAACGACGCACATCCAACAGATCGCGCCATCGGTCTCCCCATCCGGCGGACGGAGGTCGGCTGGAGCGGTCCCGCACACCGCCCGACCTCGGCGGACCCGCACGAGCCGCCTCGGCCGGGCTTCGGGCCCCCCGGCTTTCAGGGCGCCTGAAACTCCATTTAAGCTTCAGAGCGGCTGAAGCTCAGCGCGGCCACGACGGCCACCGGCCCGGCATCTCCCCCTCACCCGCGAAGGACATCTCATGACCAGCCCATCCACAGAACGACGGAGCACCGCGGCGAAGGGCGGTGGCGGCTCCGCCGTCTCCCGGCGAGCCCTGATCACCTCGCTCGCGGTGGCCGCGGGCGCGGGCGCGGGCGCCGTGCTCGCCTTCCGCGGGGACGACGCCCCGGCCTCGCCGGCACCCGCCACGTCGGCCGATCCCCCGCTCCCGGAACCGTCCCACGGGACCTACCAGGCCGGCATCGCCACCCCCCAGCAGCGTTACGCCTGCTTCGCGGCCTTCGACCTGGACGTCGGCGCCCCCGCGGGAAAGGCGCCGTCCACGGCGCAGACCGCCGTCGGCTTCCAGGAGCTCATGGAGCGCTGGAGCGGGGCGGCCGAGCGTCTCATGCGCGGCCGGCCCGCAGGCCCGCTGCCCGTCAACCGTCCCGGCGCGCCCGCCGACAGCGGCATCGCCGACGGCCTGCAGGCCTCCGGGCTCACCGTGACGTTCGGGCTGGGACCTGAGCTGTTCGACCGGATCGGCAGGAAGGACCTGCGCCCGCGGCACCTGCGCGAGCTGCCCGCCTTCTCCACCGACCGGCTCGAGCCCGCCTGGAGCGGCGGACAGCTCTTCGTGCAGATCTGCGGCGACGACCCACAGATCGTCAGCCACGCCTTCCGCTCGCTGCGCGGCCGCGCCCCCGGCCTGGCCCGGTTGCGCTGGAGCCAGCAGGGATTCCTCGGCCGGTTCGGCGACGCCACCCCCCGCAACCTGTTCGGCCACAAGGACGGCACCGCCAACCCGCGGCCGGGAACCGCCGCCTTCGACGACGCCGTCCGGGTCACCGCCGCGGACGAGCCGTCCTGGTTCACCGGCGGCACCTACCTGGTCTTCCGTAAGATCCGCATGGACCTGCCGAAGTGGGACACCTCCACCGCGCAGCAGCAGGACCAGACCATCGGCCGGCGCCGTGACACCGGCGCCCCGCTCAGCGGCGGCCACGAGTTCACCCCGCTGGACCTCACCAGGACAGGACCGGACGGCGAGCCCCTGATCCCGGCCGACTCCCACCTGGCCCTGGTACGCGACATCCCCATGCTGCGCCGCTCCTACAACTACGACTACGCCTTCCAGGCGGCGCCGTCCGCCGAGCACCGCCACGACGGCGACGACCGGCCGGGCCACAGCCATGACGACCCCCTGCACGACCACGCGGGGACCGGACACGACACCTACGACACCGGCATGCTGTTCTGCGCCTATCTCCGGGACCCCGCCGACTTCATCCGCGCCCAGCGGAAGATGGCCGCCGCCGACCGGCTCAACGCCTTCATCCAGCACACCGGCAGCGCCGTCTTCGCCATCCCGCCGGCCGCCGAGCCCGGACGGCACCTCGCGGCCGCCCTGTTCCCCGCGCATTGACCCGAAGGGCAGCATGTACACCGCCTACCTCATCGTCACCGTCACCACGATCGCGGCCAACGCCGTGATCGCCGTCCTCGACCTCGCGCGGGTCCCCTGGGTCCTGGGCAACTCCGCCGCGGTGAACGTCGACCCGTCCTGGGTCCCGCTGCTGGGCGTGCTGAAGGCGGCCGGAGCCCTCGGGCTGCTCCTCGGGATCGCGGGGATCCCGTACGTCGGTCTCGCCGCCGCCATCGGGCTCGTCCTGTTCTTCCTCGGCGCGCTCGTCGCCCACGTCCGCGCCGGGGTCTTCCACAACATCGCCGCACCGGGAGCCTACTTCGCCCTGGCCGTCGCGTCCGCCGTCCTCGCCGCCGGGCGGTGACGGCGCCGTCGGACACTCACCGGCGGGAGGGCCACCGATGCGCACGAGCATCCGCAGGCCCGCCGCCGGCGGCCTGAAGGCACTTGCCGCACCGGAGGCCCGCCTCGACGACAGCCCTGCCCGCCCCGGCCGGGAGCGGGGGCGGGCGGGGGCGGGCGGCGGGGTCAGGCGCCCGGCCGGCAAGGCCCGGGATGGCGCATCCGCCAGACGGTGCCGCGCGTGACGGCCTCCTTGTAGCGGGCGGAGGCCCGGCCGGTCAGGACGGGCCCGAGCGGGCTGTCATCGGCGCGGGAGAACTGGGTGACGCCGTCACGGCGGCCCAGGCTGATGTTCTGCCAGAGGTGGCGGATTCCGGCGGGCCGCAGGTCTCGCCCGGACACCAGGCGGGCCACGGCGTCGCCCGCTCGCAGCCCCATCGGCAGGCTGGTCTGGCAGGACATCCGCGCCACCCCGCCCGCGACGTGCGCCGCCGCGGCATCCCCGGCGCCGAACACCTCGGGGTGCGAGCGCGAACGCAGGGTCGCGTCGACCAGGATGCGGCCCTGCTCGTCGGTGGCCAGCCCCGCGGCCGCGGCCAGGCCGGCGACGCGGAAGCCGGCGGCCCACACGACGACGTCGGCGGGCAGCTCGCCGCCGTCCTCCAGGAGCAGCCCGTCGGGGCCGACCTCGGCGACCGGGGTGTGTTCGCGCACGGTGACGTCCAGCCGGTGGAAGGCGCGGTGGAGGTGGCGGCGGGCCCTCGCGACCAGGCCGTCCCCGACAGGGCCGGCGCAGACCAGCTGGACCTCCAGCCGCGGTTGCGTCTCCTTGAACTCGGCGGCGGCCTCGATCCCGGTCAGCCCACCGCCTACCACGGCGACCGAACGTGCCGCGGGCAGGGCGGCCAGGCGGGATCGCAGCCGGGCCGCTCCCTCCGCGGTGGCGAGGGTGAAGGCGTGCTCGGCCGCGCCCGGCACCGCGTCCACGTCGGCACCGCTGCCGAGCGCGTAGACCAGCACGTCGTAGCCCACTTCGTGCGGCGCCGCGTCCAGCCGCACCACCCGCTCCCCGGGATCGATCCCCGTCACCCCGGCCACCACCAGCTCCACGCCGGTGCCGCCGAGCAGGCCGCGCAGGGGGAGGTCGGCGAGCTCCTGCCCGGCCGCGAACTGGTGGAGCCGTACCCGCTCCACGAACCGCTCGCTCATGTTCACCAACGTCACCCGGGCGTCGGTGCCGCGCAGCCGCCGGGCGGCCCGCTTGGCGGCGCCCAGCCCGGCGTAGCCGGCGCCCAGCACCACGATGTGCATCGTCATGGTTCCTCCGATCGAGTCCCCACTTGAACCGGAGAACCGGCCGATTCGTGACACCGCGCGGGTGTGAGCACCGTCACGTGAGCTGAGCCGCGGCGAACGCGAGCTTGGCCGGGTTCACCAGCGTCCGCACAGCGCTGATCCGGCCGTCGCCGACCTCCACCGCCATGACCGCGCGCAGGTCGCCCCCGTACCGCAGGAGCACGGCCGGTGCGCCGTTGACCTCCGCGATCACGGCCGTCACCGCCGGCGCCTCGGGCCGCGCACTGAGACCGCGCAGGTAGCGCAGCACCCGCTCGCGTCCGGACACGGGCCGCCGCGCCGCGGTCGAGCCGCCGCCGTCCGTCCAGGCGACCACCTCGGTGGCGAGCAGCCGTTCCAGCCCGGCCACGTCACCGTGCACCGTCGCGGCCAGGAAGCTCTCGACGATGCGGCGATGCTGCTCCCGGTCGGCGTCGAACCGCTTGCGGGCCTCTCCGACGTGCGCCCGGGCCCGGCGGTGGAGCTGCCGGGAGTACGCCTCGCCGATGCCGAGGACGTCACCGATCTCGGCGTGGCTGTGCCCGAACGCCTCCCGCAGCACGAAGACGGCCCGCTCGGCCGGGCTCAGGCGCTCCAGCAGGACCAGCAGGCCCAGCGACACCGACTCGCGCTGCTCGACGGTCTCCAGCGGGCCGAGGACGCCGTCACCGGTGAGCACGGGCTCGGGCAGCCACGGCCCCACGTAGCTCTCCCGCTGCCGCCGCGCGGAAGCGAGCTGGTTGAGGCACAGATTGGTGATCACCTTGGTCAGCCAGGCGGCCGGCACGTCGACGGGGCCGGCCCGGCTCCAGCGCAGGAACGTCTCCTGCACCAGGTCCTCGGCCTCGGTGGCCGAGCCGAGCAGCCGGTAGGCCAGCCCGAACAACCGGGGCCGCTGCTTCTCGAACACGCTCACCGGCGTCGGCGGCCGCTCCTCCGCGTCCGCCCCCAGGAGATCCACACGCCCGATGCTAGGTGCCCGCGACCGCCCCGCCGCACCCGGCCTCGGCCGAGGACTCACGACCTCGGACAAGGAGATCCCCGGCGAGATCCCCGGCGCCCCCGCCTCGTGCCGCCGGCGGATCACCGACCCGGCGCACCGGAGACGCCGGGTGGGGCCACTCGGCCGCGCCCGGCGCGTTCCCCGGGCTGGAGCCGCCGGGCGACCTCGGCGACGACCCGGTCCCGGAGCGGCTGCAGGTAGAAGTGGCCGCCGGGGAAGACGGTCAGTGAGAAGTCCGCGGCCGTGAGCGTCTCCCAGGACCCGGCCTGGGCGGGGGTGACGACCGGGTCGGCGTCGCCGACGAGCGCGGAGACCGGGGTGCGCAGCGGCGGTCCGGGCCGGTGGCGGTGGGCGTCGACCAGCCGGAAGTCGCCGCGGACGTACGGCAGGACGATCTCGCGCAGCTCCTCGTGGGCCAGGATCTCCGACTCGGTGCCGCCGAGCCGCGTGAGCTGGGCGACCAGGGCGTCGTCGTCGTGGCCGGAGAAGTCGTACTCGGGGCGCTCGTGCGGCGCCGCGCAGCCCGACGCGAACAGCCGCGCCGGGCCGAGGCCGCGCTCCTCCAGCAGCCGGGTCACCTCGTAGGCGACCAGCGCGCCCATGCTGTGGCCGAACAGCGCGAAGCGCCGGTCCAGCAGCGGGACCAGCTCCTCGGTGACCGCGGCGGCCAGGGCGTCCAGGCTCTCCGGGAGCGGCTCGCCGTACCGGTCGGCCCGGCCGGGCAGCTGCACGCCGTACAGTTCGACGGTCTCCGGCAGCAGCGCGGGCCAGTCGCGGTAGGCGGTGGCCGAGCCGCCCGCGTGCGCGAAGCAGATCAGCCGGGTGGTCGCCGCCGGGCGGGGGTCGGGGCAGCGCAGCCAGGTCATCGTTCCCTCCAGTGCGGTGACCCCGGACCTCGGGCCGGGGCCCCTGACGCGGTCTCCCCCCGGCGCGGGGGGACCGCTCATTCTCCCATCGCCTCGATCAGGCTCCGCGGGCGCATGTCGGTCCAGCGGGCCTCGATGTGCTCCAGGCAGGCCTGCCGGGTGTCCTCGCCGAAGGCGACGGTCCAGCCGGGCGGGACCTCGGCCCAGGCGGGCCAGAGCGAGTACTGGCCCTCGTCGTTGACCAGGGCGAGGTAGGTGCCGTCGGGGTCCTCGAAGGGGTTGGCGGTCATGGCAGCTCCTTTCTCAGCAGTGCGGCGATCTGCGCGACCGGTCCGGGGTTCAGCATGCTCTCGTGGTCGCAGTCGACGGCGTGGTCGGTGATGCTCCCGGTGACGTACGGCTTCCAGTCGGCGGCGGTGGGGGCGTGCGCCTCGCGGCCGCGGGCGGCGGTGAAGAAGAGCACGTCCCCGTCGAAGACGCGCGGCGTGTGCTCGCGGGAGATCCGCACGCCGTCGCGGTAGTGGTGGTGGACCGCGCGCAGGGTCGGCTCGTCGAGCGTGGCGTACCGGCCGCCGCGGGCGCGTACGAACGCCATGATGTCGTCCTCCTCCCCCGGCCCGCGGTAGCCGATCGCGGCCAGCAGGCCGGACAGGACCTCGTCCCGCTCCGGACCGGCGGGGGCGTCCCGCCCGCCGGGTTCCGCGTCCTCCGGGACGGCGCCGGGTCCCCCGGTCCCGGGGGCGCCCGCCCCGGTGCCGTTCCCGGCAGCGCCCGCCCCGGCGCCGGGGTAGGCGTCGAGCAGCGCCAGCAGCGCGACCTCCTCGCCGCGCCCGCGCAGCTCGACGGCCATGGCGTGGGCGATCAGGCCGCCCATCGACCAGCCCGCCAGCCGGTACGGCCCGCGCGGCTGGACCTGGCGGACCCGCTCCAGGTAGTCCAGGGCCGCGGCCTCGATCGACGGGCAGGTGTGGCCGGGCTCGGTCAGCGCCCGCGCCTGGAGGGCGTAGACGGGCTGGTCGGGGCCGAGGTGGCGGAGCAGGCCGGAGTACGGCCAGCCGAGCCCGGCGCCGGGGTGCACGCAGAACAGCGGGGGCTTCCCGCCCCCGGCGCGGAGCGGGAGCAGCACCTCCCTGCCGGTGGAGCCCGCGTGGCCGCCCGCCGCCAGGGCCTCGGGCGTCTGGCGGGCGAACACCTCGCGGGGGCTGATCTCCAGTCCCTCGCTCCGGGCGCGGGAGACGAGCCGGATGACCGCGATGCTGTCGCCGCCCAGGTCGAAGAAACCGTCGTCGGCGCCGACCCGGTCCAGACCGAGGACCTCGCCGAACAGGCGGCAGAACCGCTCCTCGGCGGGTGTGCGGGGGTCCCGTCCGGACGCCGGCGCCTCCGGCCCGGGGAGGGCGGCCCGGTCGACCTTCCCGTTCGGGGTGAGCGGGAGGGCGTCCAGGACCACGACCGCCTGCGGGACCATGTACTCCGGCAGGATCCGCGCCAGATGCGCCCGCAGCCCGCCGGGATCGACGCCGCCGGGGGTGTCCTCCGGCGCTCGCCCGGCGCCGGTGCGGTCCGCGGGGCCGGTGACGTAGGCGACCAGCCGGCCGTCCCGTGCGACCACCACCGCCTGCCCGACCTCCGGGTGCCGGGCCAGCGCCGCCTCGACCTCCCCCGGCTCGATCCGGAACCCCCGGATCTTCACCTGCGCGTCGGCCCGGCCGGCGTACTCCAGCTCGCCGCCGGCCGTCCACCTGGCCAGGTCCCCGGTCCGGTACATCCGCTCGCCCGTGCCGTACGGGCAGGCGACGAACCGCTCGGCGGTCAGCCCGGGGCGGCCCAGGTAGCCGCGGGCCAGTCCCGCGCCCGACAGGTACAGCTCGCCGACCGCGCCGGGCGGGACCGGCCGGAGCATGCCGTCGAGCAGGAGGGCGCGCGTGCCGTCCAGGGCCCGGCCGATGGGCGGCGCGGCACCGCCCTCGGGGACGGCCCCGACGGCGTGGTAGGTGGCGTAGGTGGTGGTCTCGGTCGGGCCGTAGACGTGCCCGAGCACGGTGCCCGGGCAGGCCCGCAGCACGCGGCGCATCGCCTCGGGCGAGGCGGCCTCACCGCCGGTCAGCACCTCCTCCAGGGCGCCGAACGCGCCCGGGTCCTCCTCGGCGACCACGTTGAACAGCGCCGTCGTGATGAACAGGGCGGTCGGCCGGTGCCGCGCCACCAGGTCGCGCAGGCGGGCGGGGTCCAGCTCGCCGGGCGGCGCGACGACGACCGTCCCGCCGGTCAGCAGCGGCACCCACAGCTCGTAGGTGGAGGCGTCGAAGGCGTGCGGGGAGTGCAGCAGCAGCCGCCGGTGCCGCCCGGCCCACCGGTGGTCGGCGGCGAGGGCGAGGACGTCGCGGTGCCGTACGGCCACGCCCTTGGGGGTGCCGGTCGAACCCGAGGTGTACATCACGTAGGCGAGCCGGTCGGGGTGGATCCGGGGCCGCCGGAGAGCGTGGTCCGGCCCGGCCTCCGGCTCCCCGGCCGCGGTCGGAGCGGCCGCGGTCTCGGGGGGTCCGTCCTCCGGGACGCCGAGACGGAGCACCGCGGCGTCGCAGTCGAAGCCCGGGTCGCGGTCGGCGACCAGGACGGGCGCGCCGGTGTCGGCCACGACCCAGCGCATCCGGCCGGGCGGGTGGCCGTGGTGGAGCGGCACGTACGCCCCGCCGGCCTTGGTGATCGCCAGGGTCGTCACGACCGCCTCCACCGACCGCTCCAGCAGGACCGCCACCGGCGTCTCCGCCCGCACGCCCAGCGCGGCCAGCCGGCGGGCGAGCCGGTCGGAGCGCCGGTCGAGCTCGGCGTAGGTCAGGCTCGTCCCGTCCGCCACGACCGCCTCGGCGTCCGGGGTCCGCGCGGCCTGCGCGGCGAAGGCGTCCGCCACACCCCCGTCCGGTGCGGGCACCGGGCGCTCCGGTCCCGCCAGGACGAGGGCGCGCTCGTCGCCGGTCAGCAGGTCGAGGCGGGCCAGCGGCAGGTCCGGGTCGGCGGCCACGGCCCCGAGCACGCGGACGAGCCGGTCCAGGAGCCGCCGGGCCTCGGTGGAGGAGAAGGCGTCGGACCGGTGGTCCAGGCGCAGGGAGACGGTCCGCCCGCCGGTGACGGCCAGCGCGAGCGGGTAGTGCGTGGCGTCGGTCCCGCCGGTCCCGGTGAGCCGCAGCCCGTCGGCGAGTTCCGTCGCCGCGGCGCCCTCGGGGTAGTTCTCCAGGACCGTCATGGTGTCGAAGAGCCGGCCCGCGCCGTGCAGTCCCTGGATCTCGGCCAGGCCGAGGTGGTGGTGGGGCAGCAGCTCGGCCTGCTCCGCCTGGATTCGCGTCAGCAGGCCGGACAGGGTCTCGCCGGGGCGGAGCCGTACCCGGACGGGGAGCGTGTTGACGAACAGGCCGACCATGCGCTCGACGCCGGGCAGGTCGGCCG
>NZ_BAAAUT010000050.1:0-52006 GCF_039534085.1 Planomonospora alba | reverse complement strand
GGCGTCGCGGCCGACGGGCCCGGCCGACGCGCCCCGCGGCGGCGCGGCGGCGCCGGGTGGTGGCGGCGCAGGAGCCTGCGCTTCCGGCTGACCGCGGCCGCCTCGGCGGTGCTGGCGGTGGCCCTGGCCGTGTCCGCCTACGTGATGGTGGGGGTGATGTCCCGGGCCCTGCTGGGCCGGATCGACGAGTCGCTCTACCAGCGGGCCAGGCAGATGGTCTCGCTGGCCGACGCCGGGCGGCTGCCCGACGAGCCGAGCTCCTCCGACGGCACCCTCGTGCAGGTGATCGACGCCGCCGGGCGGATCACCCACGCCACCACGGGGACCGACCGGCTGGTCCCGCTGCTGGACGCCCGCCGGCGGGCCGCGGCGCTCGCGGAGGACGGCACGCGCTTCCTGGACGGCAGGCCGTACGGGATCCCGCACATGCTGCGCGTGCGGGTGCTCCGCGCCGACCGCGGGCAGACGGTGCTCGTGGCGCGGTCCTTCAGCGAGGTGGAGACCAGCATCGCCACCGCCGGCCGGGTGCTGGTGGTGGGGACGCCCCTGCTGCTGGTGCTGCTCGCCGGGGTCAGCTGGGTGATCGTCGGCAGGACGCTGCGGCCCATCACCGCGCTGCGCCGGGGCGCCGAGGAGATCACCGGCACCGCCCGCTCGCGCCGCCTGCCGGTGCCCGAGTCCCGTGACGAGGTCTACAGCCTGGCCACCACGCTCAACGCCATGCTGGACCGGCTGGAGCGGGCCGACGCCCGCCAGCGCGCCCTGGTCTCCGACGCCGCGCACGAGCTGCGCAGCCCGCTGGCCAGCATCCGGCTCCAGTTGGAGGTGGCGCTCGGCCATCCCGGCGGGCCGGACGACTGGCGGGAGACCGCCGAGGGCGTGCTGGAGGACACCACCCGGCTGACCCGGCTGGCGGAGGACCTGCTCGCCCTGGCCCGCCTCGACGAGCGGGGCGGGGCGCCGGCGCGCCGGGAGCCGGTCAGGCTGGACGAGCTGGTCTGGCAGACCGTCGAGCGGTACGGCGCGGCGGTCGTGGTGAGGGTCGCGCCGGGCCCGGACGGGGACGGCCGGGCGGACCCCGGCGGGGGCGCCGCCGCGGGGGCGGGCGCGGGCCACGCCGGGGACCCGGACGGGGGTCCGGCCGTCGTGGTGGCCGGGGACGCGCTGGATCTGGGGCGGGTGCTGGTGAACCTGGTCGACAACGCGCTGCGGTACACCGTCTCGCCGGTGGTGGTGGAGCTGCGGGCCGAGGGGGCGGACGCGGTGCTGACCGTGGCCGACGACGGCCCCGGCATCCCGGAGGCCGACCGGGAGCGGGTCTTCGACCGGTTCGTCCGGCTGGACAGCGCGCGCAGCCGTGACGAGGGCGGGGCGGGGCTGGGCCTGGCGATCGTCCGCGAGACGGTCAACGCGCACGGCGGGGCGGTGCACCTGGAGGACGCCCGCCCCGGACTGCGCGCCGTGGTGCGGCTCCCGCTGTCCTGACGGCGAGGACGTGGGCGGACGCCTCCCGGCGGCCGTACGGCGCCCCCCGGTGGCCCGCCCCGGTCGCGCCCGGGTCCGCTCGCCCCCCGCCGGGGGATTCGGCCTGCCGCCGTACGGCCCGTTCACCCTCCCGGGCGCCCGGACGATCCGCCGGCTCCTCCGGCGGCCTCCACGGTCTCGTCGTAGAGCTCGAAGAGCCGGACGGGCGGGGCCCCGGCACCGTGCCCGTCATGCCCGGCCCGGTCGCGCAGGGCGGCCCAGCAGTCGGCGACCGCGGCCCGGGCCCGGCCGCCGGGCCAGTCCCGGGGGAGCAATTCGGGCGGGAGCAGCGGGTCGGGCTCCATCGCGCGGGTGAGCTCCGCGGCGAGCTCGATCTCGACGGCCAGCAGCTCCGTCCGGGTGAGCGGCTCCGGTCCGGTCACCCGGCGCAGGCGGAGACGGGCCGCCTCGGCGAGCCGTTCGTATCCCGCGGCGAGCTCCTGCAGCGGCCACAGCGACGCGGCCAGCGCGCGCGGGTCGCGTTCGCCGCCCACGCGCAGTTCGGTGCAGGTGAGGTGGGTGAGCGCGGAGCCGAGGCCCAGACGCCGCGCCTCGGCCTCGACCAGGCCGTCCCAGGGATTGGCGGAGACGTAGAGGCCGCCGTGCAGGGGGGCGCCGCCGAGCCGCAGGATCGCCTCACGCAGCCCGTCGCGCGCCGCCCGCGCGGTCTCCGGGACCGCGAAGGCCACCAGGTGCCAGAGGCCGTCCCACGGTTCCAGCCCCCGGTCCTGCCGGAAGGCGTGGCGGACGAACCCGGCGGTCAGGGCCGGCGAGTTCGTGACACCGCCGGTGGCTCGCAGGACGGCCTTGCGCCCGCGGCCCTCGCGGGTGAAGCGCCCCTCCTCGGTGAGCCGCCCGATGCACAGCCGGACCTGCTGGTCGCTCATGCCGAGGATCCCGGCGACGGCGTAGAGCTCGTCGGCGTGGACCGTGCCGTCCCGGCGGACCAGCCCGTAGACGAGGGTGCGGGTCGGAACCTCGACCCGCGGGGTCCCGCTCCCCGGGGCCTGCGGCCGTTCCGTGGCGGTCATCCTCTCCCGCCTTCCGTGGCGGCGACGGGGCGGCGCATCGTGGTCACCGCTCCGAACCCCATGAGACCGCGCAGGTACGGCGTGCGCTCGGTCCCGGTGGCGGTGAAGCCGCGTCGTTCGTACAGCGCCCGGGCGCGCGGGTTGCCGTCGACGACGTCCAGCCGCACCCGCCGGTAGCCGAGGGCCGCCGCGACCGAGCCGATCTCCTCCAGCAGGAGGGTCCCGACACCGGAGCCCCGGTGGGCCGGATCGACGGCGATGCCGTCCATCACCAGCTCGCCGGGGGCGGGGTCACGCTCCAGCAGGGCCAGCAGCGCGAGCCGGGGCAGGCCGGAGAGCAGCCCGTAGGAACGCAGCACGTCGCCTGCCGTCCCCCCGGTGAGTGCCCGGCCCGCGTGCCGGTATCCCGCCAGTCCGACGAGCCGGTCCCCGGCCAGCGCCGCGACGGCCCGGTCGTGGTTCAGATGCGCCGCGATGAAACCGACGGCCTTGTCCGGCGGGTTGAGCGCAGGGCCGAGCTTGCGGCCGAAGGCCTCCCAGTAGAGCTCGGCCGCCCGCCGCTCGGCGCCGGGCGGCACCCCTCGCCGGATCGTGATCGCTTGACTGCTCCTCATATCGTTCGATTCTATTACGATCGTCTGCGTAACGATAGTTTTATGAGGGAGATGTCATGGGTTCAGGGAAGACCGGCGCGGGCGGGGCCGGATGGTGAGCCGGCGCGTGCGGAGACCGCTCATCGCGGTGCTCGTCCTCGCCCTCCTGGCGGCGGCGGGAGCGGGAGCGGTGGTCGCCGGGAACACCTACGAGCTCCGTGAGGAGCGGGTGACGATCCCCGGGGGCCCGCACCCGCTGGACGGCGTGCTCGCCACACCCGCCTCCGGGAGGGGACCGTTCGGGCTGGTCGTCTTCGTGCACGGTGACGGCCCCGTCGACGCGACCCGCGACGGCTTCTACCGCCCCATGTGGGAGGCGTTCGCCCGCGCGGGTTACGCCTCGCTCTCCTGGAACAAGCCCGGAGTCGGCGGTTCCGCGGGGA
This sequence comes from Planomonospora alba, assembly GCF_039534085.1. Lineage (NCBI taxonomy): Bacteria > Bacillati > Actinomycetota > Actinomycetes > Streptosporangiales > Streptosporangiaceae > Planomonospora > Planomonospora alba. The sequence goes on along the minus strand of NZ_BAAAUT010000050.1, from coordinate 48,415 downwards.
ACTGGCTGGACCAGAGCATGCAGGACCGGGCGGAGGAGGTGGAGACCGCCATCGCGTGGGCCCGTTCCCGCCGCGATCTCGACGCCGGCCGCATCGGGCTCTGGGGCGCCAGCCAGGCGGGCTGGGTGCTGCCCAAGGTCACCGCCCGCGTCCCGGATGTGGGCTTCGTGATAGCCGTCTCCCCCGCGATCAACTGGCTCCGCCAGGGCCGCTACAACCTGCTCGCCGAGATGCGGGCCGACGGCGCGACCGCCGCCGAGATCCGGGACGCCGTCGACCGCAGCGACAGGACGCTGCGCCTGCTGCGCGCGAAGGCGTCCTTCGAGGAATACCGGCAGGCCGTGGGAGGGGAGACGGGCGGCCTCACCGCGGACCGCTGGCGGTTCATCCTGCGCAACCACACCGCCGACGCGACCGCGGATCTCAGGCATCCGGCGACCGGCCGGATCCCCACCCTGCTCGTCCTGGCCGGCCACGATCTCAACGTCGACGTCGCCGAGACCGAGGCCGTCTACCGCGAGGCCCTCTCGGCGCTCCAGGTCAGGCGCTACCCGGACGCGGACCACTCCCTGGTCCGCCGAAGCCTCGCGGACTCGGACATCAAGCTCACGCTCGCCGCGATCCTCGCCCCCCGGTCGCTGGCCCCCGACGGCCTCGTCGACGACATGGTCGCGTTCCTGCGGGATCCCGGCAAGGCGGCGAGACGGTGAACGGCGAACGCGCCCGGCGCCGCCGAGGCCACCGGGCACGTTCTGGAGGCCGCGGCCGCTTCGCTTCTCAGTAGCGGAAGCCCGCGACCAGCCGGTGCAGCCGGTCCGACAGCTCGGCCAGGGCGGCCGCCGCCTGCCGGCTGTCCGTGACGCCCTCGGCCGTCACCCGCGTCGCGTCGGCCAGCACCGCGATGCCGGCGGCGATGTCCGTGCTGCCCTGGGCGGCCTCGGCCACGCCGCGGGTCATCTCGCCGGTGGTCGCCGTCTGCTCCTCCACCGCGGAGGTGATCGTCAGCTGGTAGTCGTTGATCTTGCCGATGATGTCGCCGATCTCGGCGATCGCCGCGACGGCGCTCTCGGTGTCGGCCTGGATGGCCTGGACGCGCTTGGCGATGTCCTCGGTGGCCTTGGCCGTCTCCTGGGCCAGGTCCTTGACCTCGCCGGCCACGACCGCGAAGCCCTTGCCGGCGTCGCCGGCGCGCGCGGCCTCGATGGTGGCGTTGAGCGCCAGCAGGTTCGTCTGCTCGGCGATCGAGGTGATGGTCTTGACCACGTCGCCGATCTCCGCCGACGACGCGCCGAGCTTGGCGACGGTCTCGTTGGTCGCTTCGGCGACCGCCACCGCCTGGGAGGCGACCTTGGCGCCCTCGCCGGCGTTGTGCGCGATCTCCTGGATGGAGGCGCCCATCTCCTCGCTGCCGGCGGCGACGGTCTGCACGTTGTGCGAGACCTGGTTCGCGGCCGCGGCCGCGTTCCCGGCCTGCGCGGACGCCTCGTCGGCGGAGGCGGCGATGCGGTCGCTGACCGCCGCCAGCTCACCGGAGCTGGCGGCCAGGGCATCGGCGCTGGCGGCCAGTGACTCCATCGTCTGCCGGAGGGCGCCGTTGGCCTGGTTGACCGCCGCGGCCATCTGGCCGGCTTCGTCGCGGGAGGTCACGTCGACCCGCCCGGTCAGGTCGCCGTTCGCCGCCGCGCCCAGAGCCCGGGAGACCGCCGCCAGCGGCCGTACGATCATCCGCGCCACCGCGACGGCCAGTCCGAGACCGAGCACCAGCGCCACGAGGAACAGCGCGATGACCGTGAACCGGGAGCTCTCGTAGCCGTCGGTGGCCTCGGCGGCCATCTCCTCGGCCCGCTCCGCCTCGTAGGCGGCCAGGTCCTCGATGCTGGTGTTGAGGCCGACGAGGGCCTCGTTGAGCTGCTTCACCAGCCCGCCGGGTGCGGTGGAGACGGCCGTCCCGGCCGGGAGGGGGTCCTCGAAGACCAGGGCGTCGCGCACGGCCTGGTACTCCTGCCAGACCTCTTCGAAGGCGGCGGCCTTCTCCTGCCACTCCTGCGTGTGCAGGGCACCGGCCGCGTACGTGTCGAACGCGGCGGTCGCGGCCTTGGTGTAATCCCGCATCTCCTGCGCGGCCTCGGCCCTGCCGGCGGGATCGGGGATGCTCTCGTAGGCGACGTTGGCCTCGAACATGTCGCCCATCCGGCCGCGCATGTCACCGAGCTGCCGCAGGCTGGTGTTGCTCTGCTTCATCGCCTGCAGGTCGCCGTTGAGGCCGCCCATCTCGCTGACCGCGACCGTGCCGCTCACGGCGCTCAGGGCGGCGACGACGCCCACGGCAGCGATGATCTTGGTGTTGATGCGGCGGTCGGCGAACCATCCCAGCAGGCGGCTGCGGCGCACGGTCACCACGGGCCGTGCGGTGTGGGCGGGAGAGGCGGTCACGCAGATCCTTTCCAGAGCGACCGGCGGCTGCGAGGGGCAGCGGGTGAGGGCTGCATCTGTCCATCGGCACCCGGGACCGGTACATGAGCCGGTGAGCGGCTCACTCGCGCGCACCTCGCAGCGGGCCGCCGGTCCGGCGGCCGCCCCACCGCATCCGGCCGCTCCCCGGGGGTGCCGCCGGCCGGGTCCGGGGGCCGGGGCGCAGGCGGAGCCCGGCGGGAGGCGCGCTCAGGCGAGCAGGAACTTCAGGCGGTCGTCGGCCAGCCACGGGGCGATCTCGACGATCTCCGCGCTGACGACGTCCTCGGCGACGAACGGGTCGGCCGCCACGCGCTCCTCCAGCTCCTCCCGCGAGGTGCCGTGCGCCACGATCGCACCGCCCAGCCCCGGCCGGATGCCGCCGACCAGGAGGAACACGCCGTCGTCGACGCCTCGCTTGATCCATTCCTGGTGGCCGGGCATGTGCTGTTCGGCCGCGCCCTTGTTGGTGGAGAACCGCAGCAACACCACGAACATGTGATCCCTCTCAGATGGTCGGACTCGCATCGCGTCAGGCGTCGGCCTGCGCGCCGTCCTCAGGTACGGCGGACGCGGTGCTCCGGGTGCCGCCGGAGTACGCGCTCAGCCAGTCGTGCATCCGCTGCACCTCGCGGCGGATGAAGTCCTCGTCCCGGAAGGCGTGCGCCAGCGTGGCGACGCCCTGGCTGAAGGCCAGCACGTGCATCGCCAGCGCGTCGGCCTGCGCCGGATGCCCCAGCTGCGTGAACTGCTCACGCAGCCAGGTCCGGAAGAGCGTGAACAGGCCGCTCGCCTCATCCAGTGCGGGGTGGCCGAGTTTGGCCAGCTCCGTGGTCAGGGTGCCCACCGGGCAGCCGTAGTTCTGGATGTCGGCGCGGTTGGTCACCACGATCTCGACGAACCGGCGGATCCGGCCGGCGGGGTCGGCCTCCTCGGCCTCCCACCGCTGCAGCATCCGCCGCCTGTCCTCCAGCCGCGCGTCGATCACCGCGCTCAGGATGTCGTCCTTGGATTTGAAGTGGTAGTAGAAGTTGCCCCGGGAGATCCGCACGGCCTCGGCGATCGCCGCGAAGGACGTGTGCTCGTAGCCCTGCCGGTAGAACAGCCGGTCAGCCGCTTCGACGATCTGAGCCCGGGTCGCGGCTGCGCCCATCGCCTCGCACCTCCCGCGTCGCCTGCTTCACGGAACCGCTTTAGGACACTCGTCCTAGACGGATATTAGGACACTCGTCCCATGCGGTGCCAACCGGGCCCGACGCCCTGCGGAGCCGCGAGCACGCCGACGCGGGGCACGCCAGGACGGCCATCCGGCGCACGCGCGGCCGAGGCGCGCCGACCGGGATAACAACTTGATTTACCGGTGTCAGGATCTTGCGGTAAACGCCCGGGCGGGCCAGTATGGGGACACCCCCTCGCGCGGAGGATCACGCGGGGAGGGTCCCGGACCACCATCCCCGAGGCGTCCCCCCGCCTCCACGGGCCACCCGTCTGTCCCCCCCTGGGCGGGTGGCCCGTCCCCCCGGTTCCCCGCCGCCGCGGCCGGTGCCGCTCCCGCCCCGGACCTCAGGAGAGGTCGGCGAACCGCTCCACGTCCTCGATCTTCCCCGCGATGATGATCACGTCGCCGTAGCCGAGGACGGTGTCGGCGCCGGCGTAGGTGAACTCCTCGTACTGCCCCTTGACGCAGACCACGGTCACGCCGTACTTGCGGCGCAGGTTGGTCTCGCCCAGCGGCACGCCGATGTAGTCCCGCGGCGGGCGGGTCTTGACCAGCGCGTAGTTGGCGTCGACCTCCATGTAGTCGAGCATCCGCCCGTTGAGCAGGTGCGCCACCCGCTCCCCCATGTCGTGCTCGGGCAGGATCACATGGTGGGCGCCGACCCGCTCCAGGATGCGGCCGTGGTCGCGGCTGATCGCCTTGGCCCAGATGTCCTCGATCTCCAGCTCCACCAGCAGGGAGGTGGTCAGGATGCTCGACTCCAGGTCCGTGCCGATGGCGACCACGGCCCGGTAGAAGTCCGGCACGCCGAGCTGGCGCAGCGCCTCCAGGTCGGTGGAGTCGGCGGCGACGACGTGGGTGAGCTTGCCCGACAGGCCCTGGACCAGCTTGGGACGGTGGTCGATGGCGAGCACCTCGGTGCCCCGGCGCACCAGTTCCAGCGCCAGCGAGCTGCCGAACCGGCCGAGTCCGATCACCACGACGGGATCGTTTCTCATGTCGGGCAACGGTCGTCCCCTCCTGGACTTCACGACGGCCGGCGCGGGGCCTTCGGCTCCCGGGCCGACGGGTGCGGAGACCGGTTCCGCCGATCCCGCCGGGGCCCGCGCGGCGCCCCCGTGGACACGCCCACCGTAGCGAACCCGGCGGCCACCGCGTACCGGGGAAGGCCGCAGGCGTGTCAGAGCCCTCCGCGCAGGGCGGTGACGACGGCGAGGGCGGCGCGGGCGGAGGCCGCGTCGTGCACGCGGAAGACCCGGGCGCCCTGCCAGGCCGAGACGGCGAGGGTCGCCATGGTGCCGGCGTGCCGCTCGGTGACCGGCAGGCCGCCGAGGGTCTCGCCGACGAAGTCCTTGTTGGAGACCGCGACCAGCACCGGCCAGCCGGTGGCGACCATCTCGTCCAGGCGGCGGCTGACCTCCAGGGAGTGGTAGGTGTTCTTGCCAAAGTCGTGCGCCGGGTCGATCAGGACCGACTCGCGGGCGACCCCGGCGGCCACCGCCCGCTCGGCCAGGTCCACGGTGTAGCCGATCACGTCGGCCACCACGTCGGCGTAGCCGACGCGGTGCGGGCGGGTGCGCGGCGCGACGCGCCCCGCGTGCGCGCAGACCAGTCCGGTGCCGTGCGCGGCGGCGACGTGCGCCAGGTCGGGGTCCACCCCGCCCCAGGTGTCGTTGAGCAGGTCGGCGCCCGCCTCGGCCACGACCTCGCCGACCTCCGCGCGCCAGGTGTCGACGCTGATGATCAGATCGGGGTGGCGCTCGCGGACCGCCGCGACCAGGTCGGCCACCCTGCGGATCTCCTCGGCCGGGTCCACCTCGTCGCCGGGGCCGGCCTTCACGCCGCCGATGTCGACGATGTCCGCACCGCCCTCGACGGCTCCGTCCACCGCCTCCAGCGCGGCGGCGAAACCGTAGGTCCTGCCCTTGTCGAAGAACGAGTCGGGGGTGCGGTTGACCACCGCCATGATCGCGAACTCGCCGGGCCGGAACTCACGGCCGCGCAGGCGCAAGATAGTCATCGGGACCGATCCTAGCGACCGGTGCCGGAGAGGCCGGCGCTCCCACCTGCGCCGCCTCCGTGGGATCTGTCCTCTGGCCGGTGTGCCAGGCGTTCCTAGGCGGCCGACCCACCTTCGGCCACGGTCAGGAACTCCTTCACGAGGGCGGGCAGGCGCCGCCTCGCGTGGACGAGCGCGATCACCCGGCGGACCGAGGGATCGAGCGACCGGACGACCAGTCCGGCCCGGACGGCGCGCTCGGCCGTCCCGCGGTAGCCGAGCAGGGACGCCTCACCGGCGAGGGCCTGCTCCAGCCGGTCGCCCTGTTCACCGGCCGCGGGAGCCGCCACCGGGGCGACGCCGTACCGGGCGAACAGCGCGTCGAACTCCCTGCGCCGGGCGCTGCCGCCGGGCGGCAGCGCCAGCCGCATGCCGTCGAGCATGCGGACCGGGACCGGGTCGGGCAGGTCGAGGCCGGGCGGGGAGATCAGCACGATCTCCTGCCGCTCCAGCGGATGGCTGACGAGATCGGCGGGGACGGGCAGGTCCGTGAGGCCGAGGTCGGCCCGCTGGTCCCTGATGGCGCTGACCACGCCGTCTCTTCCGTCGCAACGGACGATGTGCACGCGCACCTTGGGGTGTTCGGCGGTGTAGGCGCGGAGGATGCGTCCGGCCACCCCCGGTTCGAGGCCGGGGGGCGAGGCGATGCGCAGCTCCGCCGCGGGCGAGTGGCCCTGGGCGGAGAGCGCCTCGATCTCGTGGACGGCGTCGAGCGCCTCCCGGGCCAGCTTGACCACCCGGCGCCCCTGCGCCGTGACGATCACGCCGCGCCCGGAGCGGGCGAACAACGTCATCCCGAGCTCTCGTTCCAGGTCCCTGATCGCACGGGAGAGCGCAGGTTGTGCGATGTACAGCGACCTGGCCGCGTCGGTCATGGTGCGGTGCTCCGCCGTCGCGACCACGTAGCGGAGCTGCTGCAGATTCATGGCTCCGAAGCTAGGACACCGCGGCCTGATCGGTCCCCGACATCGCAGAGATCACCTCGGGCGATCGCTGACCGTAACCGGACACCGTCACATCCGTTACGGATGATGAATCTGTAGGCTTACGTCCTTAATCGGGTGAAGTGCCGGATCGGCGGACCGCCCGGAAGCCCCGCCCGCCCTCGCGCGCACCCGACCCCCTCGCGTATCCGCCCGGCCGCTCCCGTCGCGGGCGCCCGCTCCCGTCGCGGGCAGCCGGGCGGGAAACGGGGCGGCCGTTCCGCCGGACATTCGCCTCCCATCACGCCACCATGGCGACGTCACGGCTTAAACACCCATTCATCCCTGATTGGCTACCTGTCTGCCATGTACAGGTACGGGGGTTAGAATCCAGGGCAATTCTCTGCAATCGGGGAGCCTTGGCTGTTCTGCCAGGTGGACCGGGTGAACCATAGGAAGCGGTGTGACGATGCACCTTGGCCAGGACTCGGGGGATGTCACCGGCGAGAGCGGGAAACGCCGCTCCCGGCGGCGGGGCGCACGCCCGGCGCAGCCCGGTGACACACCCGACGCTCCGGCCGGACGCGCGCCCGGCACCCGGCCGGGGAAGGTGGCGGGCGCGGACTCCGAGCAGGCGGGAAAGCAGGCCGCGAAGGGGGACTCCGGCCCGGCGCGGGCGGGTGCCGCCCAGGCGGCGTCCGGCGCCGCGAGCACGCCGGCCGGAACCCCGGCCGGAACACCGGACGGCCGCGGATCCGCCGCGGACCCGGCCGCCGCGCCTTCCCCGTCAGCCGCTCCGAAGACCGCCGCGCCCTCTCCCGGAGCCGCCCCGGAGGCCGCCGCCGGGCCCCCCTCCGGAACCGGCGGGCCCTCCGCCCCCGGAGGCGGGGGCTCCCCCGGCGCCGCGTCCCCCGCCGGGCCCGGACCCGCCTCCGGGCCGGCGGCGCGGCCGCGGTTCGCCCGCCCCCTGACCACCGGGGCGCTCATCGGCTGGACCGCGCTCTCCGCGGTCCTGCCCGGCGCGGCGCACCTGCGCGCGGGGCGGCGCCGCACCGGCTACGTCCTGCTCGGCGCCTTCGTCGCGCTGCTGGTGGCCGCGGTCGTCACCGCGCTCGTGCTCAGCGGGAACGTCGGCGTCGCCACCCGGGACGGCGTCCTGACCACGGCGGTGGTCCTGGCCGGGGCCGGCGCACTCGCCTGGTTCCTGCTGGTGGTCTCCTCCTACATCACGCTCGGCCCCGGCCGGCTGAACGGCCAGGGCCAGATCGTCTCCGGCATCGCCGCCGGCCTGCTGGCCGTGGCCGTGATGGCGCCCTTCGCGCTGACCGCGACCACGGTCATGACCGCCAAGCAGCTGACCAACGACATCTTCCCGAGCACCCCGGAGGACGGCTCGTCGGCCGCCCCGGTCAAGCACGAGGACCCCTGGAACGGGCGCGACCGCGTCAACTTCCTGCTCATCGGCGGCGACGGCGCGGGCAACCGCGAGGGCGTGCGGACCGACAGCATGAACGTGGCGAGCATCCACATCAAGACCGGCAACACGGTCATGTTCAGCCTCCCCCGCAACCTGCAGCACGTGCGCTTCCCGCCGAGCAGCCCGCTGGCCAAGCAGTTCCCCAACGGCTTCATGCGCGAGCTGCCCAACGGCGGCCTGCTCAACGAGGTCTGGCAGTACGCCGAGGACCACCCGGAGATCATGGGCCGCAAGCACCAGGGCCCCCGGGCGCTCATGGACGCCATCGGCTACACGCTCAACCTGGACATCGACTACTACGCCCTGATCAACATGTACGGCTTCGCCCACCTCGTCGACGCCATCGGCGGCCTGAAGATCCGGGTGGACCAGGACATCAAGTACGGCGGCTCGTACGGCACGGCGGGCACCATCAAAGCCGGCCACCGCACGCTCTCCGGCGAGGAGGCCCTGTGGTACGGCCGCTCGCGGGTCGGCAGCGACGACTTCTCCCGGATGGCCCGCCAGCGCTGCGTCATCGGCGCGTTCGCCAAGCAGGCCACCCCCACCGTGGTGCTCGCGAACTTCACCAAGATCGCGAGTGCGGCCAAGCGCATGGCGCAGACCAACATCCCGCGCGACCTGCTGGAGCACCTGACCGAGCTCGCCCTCAGGGTCAAGGACGCGAAGATCACCAGCCTCCAGTTCGTGCCGCCGGAGTTCTACACCGGCTCGCCCGACTGGCAGAAGATCCGCACCGCGACCGCCCGGGCCCTGCGCCAGTCGGTCCAGCCCAGCCGCGCCCGGCTGGCCGCCGGCAGGACGGCCACGCCCGGCACCGGCGGCGCCTCCCCCACCCCGACGCTCAGCGCGCCGGTGATGCCGACGGCCGCCAAGACGCCGTCCAAGAGCCCGACCGCCAACAAGGACGCCCAGTCCCTCGACGAGCTCTGCGGGCTGTAGGCCCCGTGCGGGGCCCGGCCTCACCGGGCCCCGCACGGACCCGGCGCCGCACGGTGGTCCGGCCGGGCGGTGCGGGCCGGGCCGGCCGGGTCATCCCCCGGGTCAGGCGGCCCGGGCGCCCCTGGGCAGCAGGGCGAACGCCCCCAGGTAGAGCAGGGCCGCCACGACCAGCAGGCCCCGGTAGCCGACGACCAGCGCCAGGTACTCCAGGCAGCCGCCGGCCATCGCGCCCAGCAGGTTCGCGCCGAAGGCCGTGGTGGCGTCGGCGGAGTCCGCGAAGCGCTTGGCGAACACCACGTTGGCCGCGAAGATCGGCAGGAACGCCACGACCACGGCGGCCACCGCCCGCAGCGGCACCGGCAGCCCCAGCAGCCAGGAGTTCGGCACCAGCCAGGCCAGCGCCAGCCCGGCCAGCAGCACGCCGTACATCACGGGCAGCGACGGGGTGCGCAGGCGGCGCGTCACCTCCACCGCGGCCAGCACCGCGACCAGCACCCCGGCGAACACGATCGCGTTGACCACCCACGTGGTGCCGAACAGCAGCGCGAACCCGGTCACGCTCTTGGTCTCCAGCAGCAGGAACGCCACGCCGAGCAGGAACAGGTCCGCATAGGGGCGCATGCGCCCGTACGGCCCGGCCAGCGCGCGGACCGCCAGCAGGCTCACGGCCAGGATCAGGGCAAGGGTGACGAGGTAGATCTGCGGGACCGTCCGCTCCTTCAGGTAGAGGAAGGGCAGGTCGTCCTCCGGCGGCGGCGGGGTCCCGGCGGCGGCGCCCGCCCACCGCCCGCCGCAGGACTGGTCCGCGGCGGTGAGCCCCGCGGTGATCACGGCCTGCTGGCCGGTCGTGCTGACGACGTCCACGCACGGCCGGTGGCCGAAGGCGGCCTGCACGGTGGAGGCGAGCCGGTCGACCAGCCAGCTCTCGCGGTAGTAGTTGTACATCGAGAAGGCGCCGCCGGGCTTGAGGCGCCCGCGGGCCGCCTCGATCGCCTCCCGGGTGAACAGATAGCTCTCCAGCCGGAGCGAGCTGGCTCCCGAGACGAGGGTGAGCGAGTCGGGGAGGGCGAACAGGATCAGGTCGTACTTCGCGCCGGTCCGCTCCAGGAAGGCGCGGCCGTCGGTGATGTGCACGGTCACCCGGGGGTCGTCGTACGGCCGGTCCGGGTGGTGGGCCTCGCCCAGCTCGCGCAGGCGGGGGTCGATCTCCACCGCGTCCACCCGCCGCGCGCCCTCGGCCAGCGCGATCGCCACGTCGGTGCCGCTGCCCGCGCCCACGACCAGCACGTCGTCCAGGCGCCGCGTGGCCGCACGCTCGTACGGCAGGGCGTACTGCCGCTCCCACTCCAGCCGCTTGGCCGCCGGGATCGCCTGCTGGTGCGGGATCCCGTTGACCTGGATGTCCATCACCGGCACGCCCTGGTGCGCGAAGCGGCTGTGGGTCACCTTGTAGTAGGGCGACCACAGCGCCCCGGCTGTCAGCGTCTCGACCCCCAGCGCGCCGACCACCAGCAGCGACGGCACGGCCAGCGCGAGGCGCCCGCGCAGGCTCCGGGGCCACAGCAGCACGGCGTAGGCGAGCGCGGCGACGGCGCCCCACGCCACCGGGGGCGCGCCGAGGAACGACAGCGCGGTGAACAGGCCGATCCCGGTCAGGCTGCCGATCAGGTCGTAGCGGTAGGCCTCCAGCCGCTCCAGCTCCGGGAAGCACCGACCGACCAGCTCGGCCGGGCCCATCAGCACGACCGCCGCGGCGGCGAAGACCACCGGCAGGATCAGCCAGGGCGGCGGCCCGCCCGTGCTCAGGCTGGTCCAGTACAGCACCCCCTCGGTCCGCCGGTCCACGGTGACCGGGAACACCAGCACGACCAGGACCAGCACCGCCAGCGTGACCGGCGAGTAGTACGGCGGCCGGTCCGTGCGGCCCACCCGCAGGAAGCCCAGCCCGATGCCGAGGAACGAGCCGAGCAGCACGAAGTTGGTGAAGTAGCTCAGGTGCACGATGTTCGACCCGGTCCACCGGATCAGCGCCAGCTCCAGGAAGAGCATGAAGGCGCTGGCCACGACCAGCCTGGACCGGGTGCCGAGCAGGTGCGCGGGGCGGGTGCCGGGACGTTCGGGAGGCGTGCTCTGCGCCGCTGCGGTCATGCCCTCCAAACGTAGTGACCCCCGCCCCCGCGGGGAAGGAGCCCGGCGGCGGTTCGCGGGACCCGGCCCTGGGGCACCGGCGGTTCGCGGGACCGGACCCCGGACCCCGGGCCGGGCGTCCGGGCGTCCGGGCGTCCGGGCGTCCGGGCGTCCGGGCGTCGGGGGACGCACCCGGCGGCCCGGCCGCCGGGGGCGCCGAGCGCGCACGCCCGGTACTGGACTCCGCCACCGGGATGCAGGAACGTGGGGAGGTTCGCTGTCGTCGAGTCATCGGTGGTGCAACCATGCGGGTCCTGATCCAGCTCCGCCCCTCTCCGGACGTCGTCGCGGCCGTGGCGGACCCCGGCCTGACCGCGACCGCGGCCGACGTCGCCGGCGGCCTGCCCGGCGTCGTCCTCGACCCCTCCTTCACCCCGGTGGCGGTGCCGCGCCCGGTCCCGCCGCCGGACGGCGACCCGCTCTCGCTGCGCAGGCCCGTGCGGTTCTCCTTCGCCGCCGAGGACGCCTCGGTGCTGGTCCGCGGGGAGATCTCCGACGACGAGGCATCGGTCCGCCTCGCCCTGCTGCCCGCGCTCCGCGCCGACGTCACCGGCGTCTTCGCCGACCCCGTGATCGAGACGACCATCACCTGCGGCGGCGACCCCCCGGTGGGCGACTGGCACGACGTGGAGCGGCTGCTGGCCGTCGAGGAGCTGGCCGGCGCCGGGCTGGACGGGGCGGGCGTGCCGCTCGCCGTACTGGACACCGGGATCAACGCCGCGCACGTCGCCCGGCACCTCGGCAGGGACTTCACGCTGGACGCCGGGCGGAGCTGGAACCCGGCGGGGGTCACCGGGAAGCCGGGCGCGTTCGAGGTGGGCCACGGCACCATGTGCGCCTTCGACACGCTCATCGCCGCGCCGCGGGCGACCCTGATCGACGTGCCCGTGCTGCTCTCCCAGCGCCCGGGCGGCTCGGCCGTGGACGGGCTGCTCTCGGACGCGGTCGCGGCCTTCGCCCACCTGCGCGCGGTCCTGGAGGGCCAGCCCGAGGAGTCGCGCGCCCTGGTGATCAGCAACAGCTGGGGCTCCTTCTCCCCCCGCTGGGACTTCCCGGTCGGGCACCCCGGCAACTACTCCGACAATCCGGCCCACCCGTTCAACCTGATCGTGGCGAGCCTGGACGACGCGGGCGCCGACGTGCTGTTCGCGGCCGGCAACTGCGGGCGCGAGTGCCGCGACGGCCGCTGCGCCTTCCCCGACCGCCCGATCGTCGGGGCCAACTCCCATTCCCGCGTGCTGTCCGTCGGCGGCGTCGACACCGGCGGCGAGCGGGTCGGCTACTCCTCGCAGGGGCCGGGCCGACTGGACGAGCGCAAGCCGGACCTGTGCGCCTACACGCACTTCTCCGGCTCCCGGGCCTTCGGCGACGACCAGCCCGACTCCGGCACCTCGGCCGCCTGCCCGGTGGCCGCCGGTCTGGTGGCGGCCGTGCGCACGCGGTGGCCGGCCTCCCGCCTCTCCCCCGCCCAGCTGCGCACCCTGCTGCGCCGCACCGCCGCCGACCGCAGCACGGTGGGCTTCGACCACGACTACGGCTACGGCGTCGTCGACACCCGCGGGGTGCTCGCCGCGCTGCGCCGGATGAGCGAGGCGTAGCGTGATCCCATGCGGATGGTGACGGTTCGCCTGCCGGACGAGGCGACGCTGGAGCGGGCCATGGAGGAGCTGGGGCTGCCGGAGGAGGAGGTCGACACCGGCTACGGCCTGGTGGCGATCGACCCGGGCCGGAGCCTGTACGGCCTGCGGGTGACGGAGGCCGCCGCCCGCCGGATGGACCGGCGGGAAGGCTCCGGCCCCTACTCCGATCCGCCCATCGAGCCGTACGGCCCGCCGCGCTAGGCCGGCCGGGGCCGTACGCCCCGCCGCCGCGGGGTCCCGCGGCACGGCCCGGAGAACGCGACCGGCCCCCGGCCGCCTGGGCGGCCGGGGGCCGGAACGGGGCCCGGGACCGCACGGGTCCCGGGCGCGGCGCGCCGCCGGTCGGTCAACCGGTCGTGATCAGCTGACCGTGTCCTTCATGATGGCGCTGAGCCGGGCGGCCTGGTCCTCCAGGCTCGCCGCGGCGGCGAGCACGGTCTGGGCGGCGGTCGCCGCCGACTGCCCGGACCGGGCGACCGCGACCATGCCCCGGGACATCTCCGCGCTGGTCGCGCTCTGCTCCTCCACCGTGGTGGCGATCAGCGTCTGCTGCTCGGCCACGGTGTTGATGAGCCCGGCGATCCCGGCGATGCCCTCGGCCGCCTGGGTGCTCTCCGCCTGGATGCCCTCGATCATCTCGGTGATCTGCGCGGTGGCCTCCGCCGTGCGGGCGGCCAGATCCTTGACCTCGCTGGCCACGACCGCGAAGCCCTTGCCCGCCTCGCCGGCCCGGGCGGACTCGATGGTGGCGTTCAGCGCGAGGAGCTTGGTCTGCTCGGCGATCTCGGTGATCAGCTTGGTGATGCTGCCGATCTGTCGGCTCGACTCCTGCAGCTGCTCCATCCTGCGGGTCGCGTCCCGCGCGGAGTCGGCCGCGGTCGTGGTGCCGGCCGCCGCGTTGCTGACGCCGCGGGAGATCTCCTGGATGCTCTCGCTCAGCTCGGTGGAGCTGTGCGAGACGGTCTCCGCCTGCCCCGCGCTCTCCCCGGAGGTGCGCACGAGCTCCTGGCCGGCCGCGGTCAGGCCCTCGCTCGCCGCGATGAGCTCCTGCGACAGCTGCCGGATGGCCTCTTCGGTCTCGACCTGGTCGGTCGCGTCCTCCCAGGTCATGATGTAGCCGCCGGGGATGCGCTGGTAGTCGCTCGACCCGTAGGTCTTGCGGCCCTTGAAGTCCAGCTTGCTGACCACGTGGTGCGGGAAGGAGCGGGCGGTGCGCACCTCCTTCTTGGCGATGTCGGCGAGCAGCAGCAGCGCCTCCATGCCGTAGGCCGCCGCGGTCTGCTGCAGCAGCCGGTCCGCCGCCTGGTTGCGGTGGACGACGTTGCCGGCCTCGTCGAGAACCAGCAAAACCGCCGGCGCGTTGTCCAGTATCGCGAGCAGCGACTCGCGGGACTGGACCAGGGGGTGGGTGTCCGCAGCCGCCTGGCGAGAGCGCCACCATTTCATCATGTCTGCTCCTTAGCTCCTCGGGGAAACCGATCGGCACGGCGGGCCCGGACCTTAGGGATGCGGGGGAACCGTGAACCGGGGGTCCCCGGAGCCCGCACCCGGGCCCGCGCGCCCGGCCTCCCCCTGGACCGCCGGCGCCTCCGCCCGGCCGGTGCCTCCGCCCGGCGCGCGCCCGGCCTCCCCCTGGACCGCCGGCGCCTCCGCCCGGCCGGTGCCTCCGCCCGGCCGGTGCCTCCGCCCGGCGCGGGCCCCGCCGGCGCGGCCTCCCCGGCGGGGGTGGACGCCCGGGAGCCGTTGCCGCGATCATCGGTCGTGCCCGCGCCCCTCAGCCGCACAGGAGACGAACGTGTCCCGCAAGAACGTCCTGGCCGTCATCCCGCCGCAGGTCGGCGGGCGCGCGGCGGGAGCCGCCCTGGCCGGGCTGCTCGCCGACCGCGCGGAGGTCACCGTCGTGGAGTCCGCCGGCGAGGATCCCGGCGCCCTCGCCGCGGCCCACGTCATCGTCAGCGCGCTGAGCCCGGTCGGCGCGGAGCACATCGCGGCGGCGCCGGCTCTGGAACTGGTGCAGTGCGTCGGCCACGGACACGACCACGTCGACCTGGCCGCGGCGCACGCCCGCGGCGTCACCGTGTGCACCATCGCCTCCAGCGGGGCCGAGGGCAACAGCGTCGCCGAGCACGCCTTCGCGCTCATCCTCGCCTGCGCCAAGAAGATCGTCCCCGCCAGCACCGCGCTCGCCGCGGGAGAGTGGGCGCTGCCCCGCCTCCGGCCGGAGCTGACCGAGCTGGCCGGCAAGACCATCGGCATCGTCGGGCTGGGCCGCATCGGCCGCGACGTCGCCCGCAAGGCCGCGGCCTTCGACATGACCGTGCTCTACAGCGCCCGGCGCCGCGCTCCGGCCGACGTCGAGGAGCGCACCGGCGCCCGGTGGACGGAGCTGGAGGAGCTCCTGCGCCTGTCCGACGTGGTGACCCTGCACGCGCCGCTCACCGACGGCACCAGGAACCTGCTGGACGCCCGCAGGCTGGCACTGCTCAAGCCGACCGCCATCGTGGTGAACACCGCGCGCGGGCCGCTGATCGACCAGGACGCGCTCGCCGACGCGCTGGAGGGCGGCCGCCTCGCCGCCGCGGGCATCGACGTGTTCGATCCGGAGCCGCCGCCGCCCGGCGCGCGGCTGCTGTCCGCGCCCAACGTGGTGCTCACCCCGCACGCCGGCGCCGTCACCAGGGAGACGCTCGTCCGGATCGCGCTGGCCGCCGTCGAGAACGTCCGCCGCCACCTCGACGGCGGGAAACCGCACGACGCCGTCGCGGCCGGGGGCTGAGCGGCCGGGGGCGGGGCGGCCGGGTCCTCCGAAAGGAGGATGCCGCCCGCCGGATCGGACGATGCCGCCCGGTGCGGCGCCGCGGCGATGCTCGGAGCATGACGGCGATCGAGGTGAAGGATCTTCACAAGAGGTACGGCGGGACGCGCGCGGTGGACGGGGTGTCGTTCACCGTGGCGGCCGGCGAGACGTTCGGCCTGGTCGGGCGGAACGGCGCGGGCAAGACCACGACGGTGGAGTGCCTGGTCGGGCTGCGCAGGCCCGACGGGGGGACGGTGCGGGTACTGGGCCTCGACCCGGCGCGCCGGCGCCGGGAGCTGGCCCAGCGGGTCGGCGTGCAGCTGCAGGAGAGCCAGCTGCCGGACCGGTTGAGGGTCGCCGAGGCGCTCCGGCTGTACGCGGGTCTCCACCGCGCGCCGGCCGACTGGCGGTCGGTGATGGAGCGGTGGGGGCTGGAGCCGGTCCGCAACCGGTCGTTCGGCGACCTGTCCGGCGGCTGGAAGCAGCGCCTGCAGCTCGCGCTCGCCCTGGTCGGCGCGCCCGAGGTGGTGGTCCTTGACGAGCTGACGACCGGACTGGACCCGGTCGCGCGCCGGGACACCTGGGAACTGATCGGTGACCTGAAGGCGTCGGGCACCACGGTCGTGCTGGTCAGCCACCACCTGGACGAGACCGAGGCGCTCTGCGACCGGGTGGCGGTCTTCGCCGCCGGCCGGATCGCCGCGCTCGGCGGCCCGGCGGAGCTCGTCGAGCGCACCGGGAGCGGTTCCCTGGAGCAGGCCTGCTTCGCGTTGATGGAGCAGGCCCGCGCGGCGGCACGGGAGGACGCGCGGTGAAGGCCTTCGCCCTGCTCTCGGCGGCCGAGCTCAGGCTGCTGGCCCGCGACCCCGGGTCGTTGTTCTTCATGGTCGCGTTCCCGCTGATGCTGCTGATCCTCAACAGCGGCGGCGACCGCGAGGCGGAGATCTTCATGCCCGGCTACATCGTGATGATCCTGGCCATCGGCGGCCTCTCGGCGCTGCCGGCCACCGTGGCGACGTACCGCGAGCGCAAGGTGCTGCGCCGCCTGGCGGCCGCCCCGGTGGCGCCGCTCACCCTGCTGGCCGCGCAGGTCGGCGCGCAGCTCGCGATGGGGCTCGCCGGGTCGGCCATCGTGGTCGGCGTCGGCGTCCTCGGCTACGGCGCCGGCCTGCCCGACCACCCGGCGCTCTCGGTCCTGGCCTTCCTGCTGTGCGCGCTGATGCTCTACGCGCTCGGCTTCGTCATCGCGGCCCTCGCACCGCGCGCCAAGGTCGCCGAGTTGCTCGGCCTCCTGGTGCTGTTCCCGATGCTCTTCCTCGGGGGAGCCGCCATCCCCCGCGAGGGGCTTCCGGGAGAGCTGCTCAGGATCGGCGAGCACCTGCCGCTCACCTACGCGGTCACCGCGCTGCGGGACGGCTGGTTCGGCTCGCCCGGGGCCTTGCCCCTGCTGGTCCTGGCCGGTATCACAGTGATCGGCACGGCCGTCGCCGCCGTGCTGTTCCGGTGGGAATGAGCGGAGGCGCACTCGTGGACGGCGCGGAGACGCGGTGGATCCGCGCTTTCCACCTGCTGTTCTTCACGTGTCTCGGCATCCCCGCCGCGATCGTGCTGGCCGGCGGGGGCGCCGCGCCGACCGGCCGGGCGACGACGCTCGCCCTGACCGCGCTGGCGGCGGCCTGGTACGCCCTCTTCGTCGCCCGCCGCCCCGACCTGCTGGAGCGGGTCGTGCCCACGGCCCTGCACCTGCTGGTGATCATCGCCCTGCTGGCCGTGCTCATCCTCCGCGAGCCGCTCTACGAGATGGTGCTCTTCGGCGTGTTCGCCCTGCCGTACCTGCTGCTGCCGCGGGGATGGGACTATCTGGGGGCGGTGCTGGTCGTGCTCGTGGTCATGGGCGCGGGCGGGCTGCTGACCGAGATGTGGCACGATCCGGGCGCGCTGGGCACGGTGGCCGGGAACGTCTTCCTGGTCCTGCTGATGGGGTCGTTCGTCGGCTTCCTGGTCGAGCAGGGGGAGCGGAACCGGGAGCTCGGCGTGCTGGAGGAGCGCGCCAGACTGGTGCGGGAGATCCACGACACGCTCGCCCAGGGGTTCAGCGGGATCATCACCCAGCTGGAGGCGGCCGAGCAGGCCGAGGGCGACCCGCCGGCCGTACGGCGGCGCGTCGCCCTGGCCAAACGCCTGGCGCGCGAGAGCCTGGCGGAGGCACGGCGGTCGGTCGACGCGCTGCGGCCCGGTCCGCTGCGGGACGCCGGGCTGGACGGCGCGCTCGCCGCCGTGGCCGGGCGCTGGCAGGCTCTCACCGGCGTCCCGGTGGCCTTCTCGGTGAACGGCGGCGCCCGCCCGCTGGGCGCCGAGGCGGAGACGGTCCTGCTGCGGGCCGCGCAGGAGGGACTGGCCAACATCGCCAAGCACGCGGGCGCCCGCCGGGTGGCGCTCACCCTGTCGTACATGGAGGGAGAGGTCACGCTGGACGTGCTGGACGACGGCGCGGGCTTCGACCCGTCGCTCCCGAGCGGCGGGTACGGCCTGGCCGCGATGCGCGAGCGCGCCGGGCAGGCCGGGGGCACGGTGACGGTGGAGTCGGCGCCGGGAGAGGGGACGGCGCTGTGCCTGAGCATCCCCTGCGCCTGATGATCGTCGACGACCATCCGGTGGTCCGCGACGGCCTGCGCGGCATGTTCGACGGGGTGCCGGACATCACGGTGGTCGCGGAGGCCGCCGACGGGCACCAGGCGCTCGCGCTGGCCCGCGCCGAGCGGCCCGACGTGGTGCTGATGGACCTGCGGATGCCGGGTCTGGACGGCGTGGGCGCGATCGAGCGGCTGCGTGCCGACCATCCGCGCGTCCGGGTGGTCGTGCTGACCACCTACGACGCGGACGCGGACGTCTCGCGCGCCCTCGCCGCCGGGGTGGCCGGTTACCTGCTGAAGGACGCACCGCGCGAGGAGCTGCACCAGGCCGTGCGCACCGCCGCCGCGGGCGGCCGGGTGCTGGCCCCCTCCGTCATGGCCCTGCTGGTCGGCGGGCTGGCCGGCGGGCTGGCCGGCGGGCCCGCTCCGGCGGCCGCCGGGGTGCCGAGCCCGAGGGAGCTGGAGGTCCTCAGGCTCATCGCCGCAGGTGCCACCAACCGGGAGGCGGCGCGGGCCCTGCTGATCAGCGAGACCACGGTGAAGACGCACCTTTCGCACGTGTTCGCCAAGCTGGGGGTGGACAACCGCGCGGCGGCCGTGGCGGTCGCGATGGAGCGTCGGCTCATCTGACGGCCCGCCCGGCCGCCCGGAGCCGGGTCCCGGCGCGCGGGGGGCGGGACGGGTCCGGCGCGCCGGCGGGCGGGGCGAGGCGGCCGCGCCGCCGGTACCACGCGGCGAACAGGGCGGTGGCCAGCAGCAGCTCGGCGAGGTCGCCGCCGTAGTACATGACCTGGGCGGCCCGCCGCAGGTCGGCGGCGTCCGCGCCGGCGCCCGGGGGCAGCGCGGGCGCGTGGGCGTACAGGTGCTTGGCCAGCCAGGCGTGGACCGCGGCCGCGCCGACGAGCGCGGCGACGCGCACGGCCGTGCCCGGGCGGCGGGGGGCGGGGTCGGGGCCGGCGACCGCCCAGGCGAACAGGTAGCCGGCGGCCAGGTAGTGCAGGTGGACCGCGTGGTGGAGCACCGGGCTGGTCAGGGTCGCCGCGTACAGCGGGGTGAGCATCACCAGCAGCAGGCCGCCGGCGTTGAGCGCCGCGGCGGTGACCGGGTGGCCGAGCACGTGCGGGAGCGGGGAGCGGAGCAGGCGGGCGGCGCGGCGGCGGTACGGCACGGGCGCGGTGCGCAGCAGCAGCGTGACCGGCGCGGCCAGGACCAGGGCGAGCGGCGCGAACATGCCGAGCACCAGGTGCTGGACCATGTGGCCGGTGGCGCCGGCCGGCAGCAGGGCGTGCCCGGGCGGGGAGACCGCCGCGGCGAGCGCGGCGCAGCCGGTGAGCCAGGAGGCGGTGCGCAGGCGGCTCCACCCCCGCGGCCCGGCCGCCGCCCGCCGGGCCGCGACCAGGTAGACGACGGCGCAGGCGAGGACCGGCAGCAGCACCGGCAGGGCGGTCGCCCACGCGGCGGCGCCGGGATGCCCGGAGGGCGGGTGCGCCGCGGCCGGGGCCGACAGGTCCGGGAGGGCGGGGAGCGGGGCGTCCGGGCCGAGCGCGGTGGCTGGCCGCATCAGGGGCGCCGCCGGGCGGGCGGGGCGGCGCGCCGGCGGCGGGCGCGTACGGCCAGCACGGCGCCGCAGGCCAGCAGCAGGGCGCCGCTCAGGTTCCACGCCAGGTCGTAGGGGAGCAGGTCGACCCCGTAGCGGATCTGGTGCACGCGCAGCACCTTGTGGTCGACCAGCCCGTCGAACAGCTGGAAGCCTCCCGCACCCAGCAGGAAGCCGCCCCAGGCCGCCGAGGGGACCAGCGCCGCACGGCGGCGCAGGTCGGACAGCCAGAAGAACCCGCCGACGACGGCCACCAGCTCGGCGGCGTGCAGCAGCCCGTCCGAGAGCAGTCCCACCCGGAGGGTGGCGCGGTCGTAGAAGTGGTGCCAGGCCAGGAGCTGGTGGAAGACCAGCTCGTCGACGGCGGCCATGACGCCGATGCCGATGAGGGCGGCCGACAGCAGCGAGGGCCGGAGCGGGGCCGGAGCGCCGGCCGGGGGTTCCGGCCGGTGGGCGGGACTCGACATGCCGGGCCCCTACCCGGCCGGGCGGCGGTCATACGGGCGTCCGGCCGGGCGGGCGGCGCCGTACGCCCGGCCGGGGCGGGACCGCGCGCCGCGCCGCCCCGGCGGCCGGGGCCGCCGCACCCGCTCCTGACCGTTTCATGACCCAAAGTTGGCAGGCGGGGTGGGCGATCCCTCCGTTCTCCGGGCAAAGGTGGTCGAAGTGGAGGAGGTCAGGCCGGTGCGGGACGAGGAGCGGAGAGCGGCGCTGATGAAGCTGCTCGACGACGTCACAGCCGTGGCCAGCGCCAGCGAGGAGCTGGAGCCGGCGGCGCGCACCACGCTGGAGGCGGTCTGCGAGCTGACCGGCTGGCCGCTGGGGCACATGTGCGTGCCGGCCGACATCGGCGACGACTTCGTCTCCTCCGGGATCTGGGTCGGCGCGATCGACAGGTTCCCGGTGCTGCGCGAGGTGACCGCCCGCACCCGCTTCCCGCCCGGCATCGGCACCGTCGGCAAGATCATCGTCACGGGCGAGCCGGTCTGGTCGGCCGACATGATCCGCGACCCGCTGGTGCTGCGCACCCGGCAGGAGAAGGACCTGGGCGTGCGGGCCGTCTTCGCGTTCCCGGTCGTGGCCGCCGACGGCGTCGCGGCGGTGATGGAGTTCTTCTCCGACCACGTGGTCCCCCGCGACGAGGCGCTGCTGAAGGTCATGGCCAGCCTCGGCCACCAGCTCGGCCGGGTGATCGACCGGCGCAAGACCCATCACCTGCTGGAGAGCAGCCGGAACCGGCTGGAGCAGATCATCGAGACCTCCATGGAGGGGTTCGTCTCCATGGACGCCGCCGGGCGCGTCACCGGCTGGAACGGCGCGGCCGAGCGCATGTTCGGCTACTCCCGGCAGGAGGCGCTGGGCCGGCGGCTGCACGAGCTGATCGTGCCGCCGCGCTACCGCGCCGCCGACCAGGCCGGCCGGGAGCGCTTCCTGGCCACCGGCCGCTCGGACGTGCTCGGGCGGCGCCTGGAGCTGTCGGCGATCCGCGCCGACGGCACCGAGTTCCCCGTCGAGCTGGTCGTCTGGGCCACCCGCGAGCACGACCAGTGGACGTTCAACGCGTTCATCCACGACATCACCGACCGCCGCCGGGCCGAGCAGGCCCTGCGCGAGGCCTACGAGGCCGAGCAGCGGACGGTGGCCCGGCTGCGGGAGCTGGACCAGGCCAAGAGCGAATTCGTCGCCACCGTCTCCCACGAGCTGCGCACCCCGCTGACCAGCATCGCCGGATATCTGGAGATCTTCGCCGACGACGCCGAACCGGTCAGCGAGCGCCAGGAGCGGATGCTGCAGTCCATGGTCCGCAACGCCGCCCGGCTCCAGCACCTGGTCGAGGACCTGCTGGCGGTCAACACGATCGACGCCGGCCGGCTGGACGTCGACGCGGCCCCCGTCCCGGTCCGCAGGGTCCTCCGGGAGGCGATACGGGCCGCCGGGGGCGAGGCCCAGGACAGCGGCCACACCTTCCGGGTCCACGTGGACCCCGGGGTGGACGCCGTCACCGCCGATCTCGACCTGCTGGTGCGGGCGGTGGCCGCGCTGCTGTCGAACGCCGTGAAGTTCTCCCCCACCGGCACCCCGGTCGCCGTGCGCGTCTCCGCCTGCGGGGACGCGCACGGGGGCACCGGGGGCACCGGGGGCACCGTGTCGATCGCGGTCACCGACGCCGGGCCCGGCATCGCCCCCGACGAGCTGCCGCACGTCTTCGAGCGCTTCTACCGCACCCGCTACGCCGTCGAGCGCGCCATCCAGGGCATCGGGCTGGGCCTGTCCCTCGCCAGGACGATCGCCCAGGCCCACGGCGGCACCCTGACCGCCGCCAGCGCGCCGGGCGAGGGCTCCACCTTCACCCTCACCCTGCCTGCGGCCGCGGATCAGGACGCCGGGCAGGCGGGCGGGCGGCCTCCGCCCGGCCCGCTCACGCGTTCTCCCGGTTGAAGACGCGGGTGCCGGCCGCGACGCAGACGGCGGCCAGGACGGCCGTCACCGCGGCCCCCGCCGCCACCGCCGGGGTCAGGTAGCGGCCGGCGAACAGCTCGCGCACGGCCTCCACGACGTAGCGGAACGGCGTGACCCGGGACAGCGCGTCCAGCCAGCCGGGAGCCATCGACATGGGCAGGAACGCCCCGGACAGCAGGGTGAGCGGGACGACCGCGGTGCTCATGACAGGCGCGAACAGGTCGGGGTTCATGACCAGCGCGATCGCGTTGGAGAGCGCCGCCAGGCCGATCCCGAGCAGCGCCATGAGGACGAGCCCGGCCAGCACGCCCGCCAGCGGCGCACGCAGGCCGAAGGCGTAGCCCACCGCGACCAGCGCGGCCGACTGGAGCAGCAGGGTGAGCGAGCCGCCCAGGACCCGGCCCAGCAGCAGGGCCGCCCGGTGGGCCGGGGTGACCCTCAGCCGCTCCAGGACGCCGGAGCGGGCGTCGAAGACGACGCCGAACCCGGCCAGGCCCGCGCTGAACAGTCCCAGCTGGACCAGCAGGCCGGGGACCAGCACCTCCCAGGTGCCGACGGCGGCGAACAGCGGGCCGAACAGCACCAGGTACAGCAGCGGCTGGAGCGCGCTGAAGACCATCCCGGCCCTCTGCCGCAGGGCGAGGCGGACGTTGTAGCGGAGGACGAGCCAGGTCTCGCGGAGCACGCCGTTCACGCCGTCCCCCTCTCCCCCGCGCCGACGGTCCCCGCCACGCCCGCGGTGCCGGGGCCGCCGTCCCGCAGGGAGCGGCCGGTCAGGGCCAGGAACGCCTCGTCGAGCGTGCCGGCGCCGCCCCTGATCTCGGCCG
Organism: Planomonospora alba; assembly: GCF_039534085.1. Taxonomy (NCBI): domain Bacteria; kingdom Bacillati; phylum Actinomycetota; class Actinomycetes; order Streptosporangiales; family Streptosporangiaceae; genus Planomonospora; species Planomonospora alba. The sequence continues at coordinate 25,203 of NZ_BAAAUT010000050.1, read as the reverse complement.
GGGTGCCCTCGGCGATGACGGCGCCGTGGTCGACGACGACCAGCCGGTCGGCCAGCGCGTCGGCCTCGTCGAGGTAGTGCGTGGTCAGCAGGACCGTGAGCCCCTCCTCGGCGCGCAGCCGCCGCAGGTGGTCGGCGAGGTCGGCCCGGCTCTGCGGGTCCAGGCCGGTGGTGGGCTCGTCGAGGAAGAGCAGCGACGGCCCGTGGACCAGGCCGAAGGCCAGGTCGAAGCGGCGGCGCTGACCGCCGGAGAGCGCGGCGCCCGGCCGGCCGGCCAGGTGCGTGAGACCGAACCGCTCCAGGGTCTCCGCGACCCGCCGCCGGGCCGCCGCCGGGCGCATGCCGTACAGCAGGGCGTGCAGTTCGAGCTGCTCCCCCACCGGTTCGGCGGGGGCGATCCCGCCGCCCTGCGAGACGTAGCCGATGCGTCCGCGCACGCCCCGGGGGTCGGTGAGCAGGTCGCGCCCGGCGACCGTGGCCGTGCCCGCGGTGGGCCGCAGCAGCGTGGTCAGCATGCGCATGGTGGTGGTCTTGCTCGCGCCGTTGGGGCCGAGCAGGGCCACGATCTCCCCGGCCCGCACGGTCAGGTCGACGCCCCGGACGGCCTCGACGCCGCCCTCGAAGGTCTTCCTCAGACCCGATGTCATGATCATTTCATCGCCTCCATTTTTACAGTAACACTAATTTTTAAGTGACTGCAAAATTTGTTCCGCACCTAGGATGGGGGGCATGAGCGAGGGCCTGCGCGAGCGCAAGAAGAGAGAGACCCGGCAGCGCATCTCCGACATCGCGACGGGGCTGTTCACCGCGCGCGGCTTCGACGACGTGACGGTGGCGGAGATCGCGCGGGCCGCCGACGTCTCGGTCAACACGGTCTTCAACTACTTCGCGACCAAGGAGGACCTGCTCCTGGACCGGGCCCCGGAGGTGGAGGAGCTGCTCGCCCGCGTCTTCCGGGAGCGCCGGCCGGGCGAGGGCGTGCTGGACGCGGTACGGCGCGACTTCCTGGACGCCGTGGACAGCGGGCACTACCGCTACGGGTTCCACGAGGCCGACAGCGGCTTCATCAAGATGATCGAGTCCAGCCCGTCCCTGGTCGCCCGCGTGCGGGAGATGGACGAGGCCAGGGAGCGGAAGCTGGCGGAGGCGATCGCCGAGGAGCTCGGCACCGGCCCCGGCGACCCGGCCCCCGGCCTCGTCGCCGCGCAGATCGGCGCCGTGCTGCGCACCGTGGTCCGCTACGCCGTGCGGCGCATGCTCGCCGGGGAGACCGTCGAGGCCATCGCCCCGGACCTGCGCGCGCAGGGCGAGCGGGCCTTCGCACTGCTGGAGTCGGGGATCGCCGGCTACGCCACGCGCCCGGCGGAGCGGCCCGCGGGCTGACGGGCCCGCGGCGGGGCCCGGCGGTGATCAGGAGTCCGTTAGGATTTAGGATCTTGCACCGTCCTCGGCCGCCACGATCCCGGGAGTCCCCGTGCCGGTGCGCGCGCCTCCGCGCCGCCCTCGAGACCTCGCGCTTCCAGCAGGTCGTCATCACGGCCATCGTGGTCAACGCGGCCACCCTGGGCCTGGAGACCTCCGCCTGGGCCGTCGAGCGGTACGGCACCGTGCTCACGGCGGTCGACCGCCTCGCGCTCTACCTGTTCACCGCGGAGCTGGCCGCCAAGGTCTACGCCTACGGCCCCCGCTTCTTCCGCGACCCGTGGAACCTGTTCGACACCGCGATCGTGACGGTCTCGCTGCTGCCCGCGGCGGGCGGGCTCTCGGTGCTGCGGGCGCTGCGGATCCTGCGGGCGCTGCGGCTGATCTCGGTGGTGCCGAGCCTGCGCCGGGTGGTCACCGCGCTGCTCACCGCGGTGCCGGGGATGACGTCGATCGTGCTCCTGCTCGGCCTGGTGCTCTACGTCGCGGCCGTGATGGGCACGAAGCTCTACGGCGCCACCGCGCCGGAGCACTTCGGGGAGCTGCCCACCTCGCTGTTCACCCTGTTCCAGATGATGACCGGGGACGGGTGGTCCGACATCACCCGCCGGGTGATGGCCGAGCACCCGTCGGCGTGGGCGTTCTTCGTCCTGTTCAGGCTGGTGTGCACGTTCGTGGTGCTCAACCTGTTCATCGCGGTGGTGGTCAGCGCGATGGAGGAGGAGCACGCCGAGGAGTCGGTGCACGCCACCGAGGAGCTGGGCGTCGCGGTGCTGGCGGAGCTGGCCGCGCTCCGGGCCGAGGTGCGCGAGCTGCGCGACCGGGTCCCGGCCGCGACCGCGCCGCCCGCCCCGCCGCTCCCGGCCGCCCCCGCCGCTCCGCTCCCGGCCGCCCCCGCCGCTCCGGTCCCGGCCGCCCCCGCCGCTCCGGTCCCGGCCGTCCCGGCGCCGGAGGCCGCGAAGACCGCGAAGGCCATGAAGACCCCGAAGGCCGTGAAGACCCCGAAGCCGTCGAAGGGGCGGCCGTCCCGCAAGCGGCCCGCCCGGCGCGGGGGCGGGCCGGGTCAGCGGGAGTAGAACTCCACCACCAGCTGCTCGTCCACCGGGACCGCGATCTGCTCGCGCACCGGCCGGGAGACGACGGTGAAGCGCAGCTGCGCGTGGTCGACGGCCAGGTAGGGGGCGGTGCGCTCGTCGGCGTAGACCCCCTCCGCGGCGGCGACGAACGGCTGCATCGCCCGGGAGCGCTCCCGCACCGCGATGACCTGGCCCGGCTTGACGAGGTAGCTGGGGATGTCCACCTTGCGGCCGTCCACGGTGATGTGGCCGTGCGCGACGTACTGGCGGGCGGCGTAGATGGACGGGGCGAGCCCGGCGCGCAGGACCAGGGAGGCCAGGCGGCTCTCCAGCAGCACCACCAGCTCGGCGCCCGACCGGCCGGAGCTGCGCAGCGCCATGTCCCAGTAGCGGCGCATCTGCCGCTCGGAGACGTCGTAGTACCAGCGCAGCTTCTGCTTCTCCATCAGCCGCAGGCCGTAGTCGCCGCTCTGGCGGCGGTTGGTCTTGCGGCCGTGCTCACCCGGCGGGTACGGCCGCTCCTCGAAGTAGCGGACGGCCTTGCGGGTCAGCGGGACGCCGGCGCGCCGGGAGAGGCGCACCTTGGGTCCGGTGTAGCGCACAGTCACTCCATTGTGCTTAGGTATGCCTAAATGAGGTAAGCCTTACCTTAGTTGAAACAGCCGCAAGATCTCAAGGAGAGCCGGTCCATGCAGCAGCCCGTCACCGTGCCCCCCGTCCCCGAACGCGTCCGCACCCTCGCCGCGACCGCCGCTCCCACCCACGTCTCCCTCCCGGGCGCCGCCCGGCCCGCGTGGTGCGCGCGGGGCGGGGTGGACCACGCGGGCCGGCCGGTCCTGCTGGTCGGCCCGGGAGACCCGCTCCACGGCGCCCGGGACGAGCCCGTGGTGACCGTGGACCTGGTCGCCAGCCGCTCGCTCGGCGGGGTGGAGCTCCCGCGCGGCCTGCTCAAGGTGCAGGGCTGGGCGCAGGCCGTACCGGAGCGCGAGCTGCGCGCGACCGCGGTCGCGATCGCCGACCGCTGCCCGGACGAGGCGCTCTTCGAGGTGCTGGAGGGCGCGGACGGCCCCCGGCTGCTCCGGGTGGACGTCGGCCAGGTGATCTATCTCACCGGTCCGGAGTCGGGCGTGCTCGACGCCGAGGAGTATCTCGGCGCCGCCCCCGACCCCCTGGCGGCCGCGGCCGAGAGCATGGTGCGCCACGTCAACGGCGCCCACCGGGACCGGCTGGCGGCCGCGCTGGGCCCCCTGCTCGACCTGCCCGCCGACGACCTCTGGCTCTGGGAGCTGGACCGCTTCGGCGCCACCGTGCGCTCCGGCCTCGACGACCCGACCCTGATCCGGCTGCCCTGGCCGGCTCCCGCCGCCGACGCCGGGTCGCTGGAGCAGGCCCTGCACTGCCTGCTGTGCCACCGGTGACCCCGCGCCCCCGGTGATCGCGCCCCTCCGGCCGGAAACGGCACGGCCCGGCGCCGCGGCCGTTTCCGGCACGGGCGGTCCCCGGTAAGACCGGTTTCCCGACGGATTCCGCCCCGGAGACGGAAACCGGTGCGGCCGCCTACCTTTCCGTGCGGACCTCTCCGGTGGCGCGGACGATTTCGTCCACGAATCCGTACTCCTTCGCCTCGGCCGCGGTGAACCAGCGGTCGCGGTCCCAGTCCTGCTCGATCCGCTCCAGCGGCTGGCCGGTGTGGAAGGCGATGCGCTCGCGCATCAGCTGCTTGGTGTGGAGCATCTGCTCGGCCTGGACGGCGATGTCGGAGGCCGTGCCGCCGACGCCGCCGGACGGCTGGTGCATGATGATCCTGGCGTGCGGCAGCGCGTACCGCTTGCCGGGCGCGCCCGCGCAGAGCAGGAACTGCCCCATCGAGCCCGCCAGGCCCATCGCCACGGTGACGACGTCGTTCGGGACGTACTGCATGACGTCGTAGACCGCCATCCCGGCCGAGATCGAGCCGCCGGGCGAGTTGATGTAGAGCCGGATGTCGCGCTCGGCGTCGTCGGCGGAGAGCAGCAGCAGCTCCGCGCAGATCCGGTTGGCCGCCTCGTCGTCCACCTCGCTGCCCAGCACGACGATCCGCTGGCGCAGCAGCCGCTGGTGGAGCTGCTCCCCGGGAGCCGGCTGCGGATGTGTCATCTCTTCCACCTGCTTCGATCGGGATTTTCCGAAAAACGGATCCCTGCGACCGTAACCCCGCCCGGCGCCCCGTTCTCCCCGCGTTCGCTCTGGGCGCTTTTCGCGCAGAGCGCAGCGGTCCGGGAATTCTCCGCGTGTTCACCCCGCGCGATTCCCGGGGGAACCCGCGCCGCACCGGAATCGTTTTCCCCGCCTTTTCCCGCGCCGCGGCCCCGCATACCGGACCGGCCCCCCGCCGTGCGATGATGGCTCGGCCATGTCCGCCCGCCTGCCTCTCCGCCTCGCCCGCGCCGCGGTCTTCGCCGTGGTCTGCCTCGGGCTGAGCGTGGCGGCGCACCTGTTCGCCGGGGGCCGGGTCTCCGGGGCGGGCGCGCTCGGCGGGCTGGCGCTGGCGTTCGCGGCGGCCGCCGCCCTGTCCGGGCGCGAGCGCACGCCGGCCGTGATCGTGCCGCTCCTGGCGGGCCTGCAGGCCGCCGGGCACGTGGTGTTCTCCCTCACCGGCGGGGCCGCCCCGGCGGCCGCCCCGCACACGCACTCCGGGCTGCTGCCCGCTCTGGGCATGCTGGCCATGCACGGCTGGGCGGCGGTGCTGGTCTCGCTCTGGCTGGCCCGCGGCGAGGCGGCGCTGTGGGCGCTGCTGCGGCGCCTGCCGGTGCGGCTGCGCCGCGTCCTGCGGGTGCACGCCGTCCCGGAGCCGGTGCCCTTCTTCGCCGTCCGCGCGGCCGAGCCGCGGGCGCTCCGCCCGGCTCTGCTGCGCCACGCCGTACGGCGGCGCGGTCCTCCCGTGCGGCGCGCCGCCGTCCCCGGCTGACCCTCCGGCCGCCGGGGCGCGGCCGTGCGTCCCTCCCGGCCCGTGTACGGCGGGCCGTCCCACCCGGCCCGCGCCCCGCGGGCGTCACGGCCCCTGCGCGCCCCCGTCCCGGGGTCCCGCGCGGGCGGCCGTCTTCGCGGACCCGCGTGCGCGGCCCCGTCCGAGGGGCCCGCGCGCCCGGCCGCCGTCTCCGGATCCGCCCGCGCGGCCCGGGGGACCCCCGGGTTCCCCGGCCGCCCGGCGGCCCGGCCGGCCGGTCGTCCCGCGTGACCTCTTCCACCGGCGTTCCTCCGGCGGACCCCCTGCGCGGCGGCCCGCCGTACGGCCCAGAAAGGCTTCCAGCGTGTCCTCTCGTCACGTCCGCGTCCCCGCGCTCCTGCTCGCCGCCGCGGCGGCGCTGTCCGGCTGCGGCTCGTCCACCACGGCCGCGCCCGCGACCCCCGCGCCCGCCGCCTCCGCGCCCCCCTCCACCGCCCCGTCGGCGGCCCCGTCCGCCGCCACCGCCCCGCTCACCGTCACCGACCCCTGGGTCAAGACCACCGACGAGGGCATGACCGCCGCCTTCGGCACCCTGGTCAACACCACCGGCGCCGAGGTGACGGTCGTCTCCGCCTCCTCCCCGCTGTCCTCCGAGGTCGAGCTGCACGAGGTCGTCGAGTCCGGCGGCACGGCCGTCATGCGCGCCAAGAAGGGGGGTTTCGTCATCCCCGCGCACGGCACGCACACCCTGGCGCCCGGCGGCGACCACATCATGCTGATGGGCGTCACCGGGAAGGTGGAGCCCGGGGCGCAGGTCGCCTTCGCCCTCACCCTGCAGGACGGCTCGACCGTGGAGTTCACCGCCGTCGGCAAGGACTTCGCCGGCGCCGAGGAGCACTACCAGCCGGGCGGGGGCGGCCACTGATGACCGAGCACCGGATCACCCGGCGGGGCCTGCTCGCGGGCGGCGCCGCCACGGCGGTCGGCGCCCTCGCCGCCTGCTCCCCCGCCTCCCCGGCCTCGCCCGGCCCGGCCGCCGCGTCCACCGCGCCGTCCACCGCTCCGCCCGGGGCCGTACCCGCCGCGGCCTCCGGCGGGTACGGCGCGGCCGTCGAGCCCTTCCACGGGCCGCACCAGGCGGGGGTGGCGACGGACCCCCAGGCGCACGCCGTCTTCGTCGGCCTGGACCTGCGCGCGGGCACCGGCCGGGAGGCCCTCGCGCGCCTGATGCGGCTGCTCACCGACGACGCGCGCCGCCTGACGGAGGGCAGGCCCGCGCTCGCCGACACCGAGCCCGAGCTGGCGCTCTCGCCCGCACGGCTGACCGTCACCTTCGGGTTCGGTCCCGGCCTGTTCACCGCGGCGGGGCTGGAGCACCTGCGCCCGGACTCGCTGGCGCCGCTGCCGCCCTTCTCCGTCGACAAGCTCCAGGACCGGTGGAACGGCGGCGACCTGCTGCTGCAGATCTGCGCCGACGACCCCCTGACCGTGGCCCACGCGCTGCGCATGACGGTCAAGGACGCCCGCTCCTTCGCCGAGGTGCGCTGGGTCCAGCGGGGCTTCCGGCGCGGCCTCCACCTGCAGGCCGCCGGGACGACCCAGCGCAACGTCATGGGCCAGCTGGACGGGACCGTCAACCCCCGGCCGGGCACCGCGGACTTCGACCGGGCCGTGTGGACCGGCGACGGACCGGACTGGCTGCGCGGCGGCACCACGCTGGTGCTGCGGCGCATCCGGGCGGAGATGGAGACCTGGGACGCCGCCGACCGGGTGGCCAAGGAGTTCTCCGTGGGCCGCCGCCTGGACACCGGCGCCCCGCTCACCGGGGGCGGCGAGCACGACGAGCCGGACTTCGGGAAGGTCGACGCCTCCGGGTTCCCGGTCATCGCGGAGCAGGCCCACATCCGGCGGGCCCGCGTCGCCGACCCGGGCCTGCGGATCTTCCGCCGGGTCTACAACTACGACGAGGGGATCACCGCCGGCGGGCGCGCCGACTGCGGGCTGCTGTTCGCCTCCTACCAGGCCGACATCGCCCGGCAGTTCGTCCCGATCCAGCGGCGGCTGGCCGAGGCCGACCTGCTGAACGAGTGGACGACGCCGATCGGCTCGGCCGTGTTCGCCGTTCCACCGGGCTGCGCGGCCGACGGGTGGATCGGCGAGACCCTGCTGTCCTGACGGGCGCCCCGGGCCGGGGCGCGCTCGGCGGCCGGGGCGCCCGGCGAGCGCGGGGCGGCGCTCACGGATTGAGCAGGACCTTGATCGCCCCGTCCTGCTTCTTCTGGAAGATCTCGTAGCCGTGCGGCGCCTGCTCCAGGGGGAGGCGGTGGGTGGCCAGGTCCATCACCCCGAGCGGGTCCGACTCGTCGAGCACCAGCGGCAGCAGCTCGTTGGTCCACCGCCTGACGTGGGCCTGGCCCATGCGCATGGTGACGCCCTTGTCGAACATCCGCAGCATCGGCATCGGGTCGGCCATGCCGCCGTAGACGCCGCTGACCGAGATCGTGCCGCCGCGCCGCACGGTGTCGATGCACTGGTGCAGCGCGGCCATCCGGTCGACGCCCGCGGTGGTCATCAGCGGCGCGGCGATCATGTCGGGGAGCAGGCCGGTGACGGTCTGGGTGAGCTTCGCGACCGGGGAGCCGTGTGCCTCCATGCCGACGGCGTCGATCACCGAGTCGGGTCCCCGGCCGCCGGTCAGCTCGCGGACCGCCTCGGGGACGTCGTCGACCTCCGAGGCGTCGACCACTCTGATGCCGTGCCTGCGGGCCATCTCCAGCCGCTCGGGGACGCCGTCGATCCCGACCACCCAGTGGCCCAGGTGCTTGGCGATGCGGGCGCACATCTGGCCGATGGGGCCGAGACCGAAGACCGCGACCGTGCCGACGTCGGGGATGTCGGCGTACTCCACCGCCTGCCAGGCGGTGGGCAGCACGTCCGACAGGTAGACGAACCGCTCGTCGGGCGGGCCGTCGGGCACCTTGATCGGCCCGAACTGGGCCTGCGGGACGCGCAGGTACTCCGCCTGCCCGCCGGGGACCGCGCCGTACAGCCGGGTGTAGCCGAACAGCGCGGCGCCCATGCCGTGGTCGCGGACCTGGGTGGTCTCGCACTGGGCGAAGAGCTTCAGCCCGCACATGTGGCAGTGGCCGCAGGAGACGTTGAAGGGGATGACCACCCGGTCCCCGGGCTCGATGTGGGCGACGTCCGCGCCGACCTCCTGGACGATGCCCATCGTCTCGTGGCCCAGGACGTCCCCCTCGTTCAGGAACGGCCCCATGATCTCGTACAGGTGCAGGTCGGAGCCGCAGATCGCGGTGGTGGTCACCTTGATGATCGCGTCGGTCGGCTCCTTGATGATCGGGTCGGTGACCTCCTCGACCCGGATGTCGCGCTTGCCGTGCCAGGTGACGGCCTTCATGCTCTGCCTCCTCTGTCCGGACCGGGCGCCGCGCGGGCCGCCCGGTCGAGCCGTCGGGCGCTCGGGCGGTCAGCGCAGCCGCGGCAGGATCTGCTCGGCGTAGAAGTCGAAGAAGGCGTCCTGCTCGCCGCCGATCTGGTTGACGTAGACCTCGTCGAAGCCGGCGTCGACGTACTCCTTGATCGCCGCCAGGTGGACCTCGGGGTCGGGCCCGCACGGCGTCCCGGCGCTCGCCTGCTCCACGGTGACCGTCTGCGCGAGCTGCTCGAAGTGCCGGGGCAGCGGGAGCAGCTGCGCGGCCTCGCCCTGGATGCCCTGGGTCGGCCAGAGCCGGTGCACGGTCTTGCGCGCCGCGTCCTCGTCTGCGGCGTAGCAGACCTTCAACCCGCCCTGGGTGGGTTTGCCCTGGCCGCCCGCGGCGTGGAAGCGCTCCACGAGCTCGGCCGAGGGGCCGGTGCAGATGTAGCCGTCGGCGATCCGCCCGGCCAGCTCCACCGCCTTCTCCCCGAAGCCGGACATGTAGATCGGCGGCGGTGCGTCGGGCAGCGTGTACAGGCGGGCGGTGTCGACGTCGTAGTGGGTGCCGCGGTAGGTGACCAGCTTCCCGCTCCACAGCTCCCGCATGAGCTCGATCGCGTCCTCCAGCATCTCCAGCCGCTCCTCGGCGGGAGGCCAGCGCGAGTCGATGATGTGCTCGTTGAGCGCCTCACCGGTCCCGACGCCGAGCCGGAACCTGCCGCCGGTCAGCACCGCGCTGGTGGCGGCGGCCTGGGCGATGATCGCCGGATGGACGCGGACCAGGGGGCAGGTGACCGCCGTGGTGATCGGCAGCGAGGTCGCCTCGGCGAGGGCGCCGATCACCGACCAGACGAACGAGCTCTGCCCCTGCTCGTCGAGCCAGGGATGGAAGTGGTCGGAGATCCACAGGGCCTCGAACCCGGCCTCCTCGGCGCGCTTGGCCTGCCGTACCAGCTCCCGGGGGTCGTGCTCCTCGCTTGACAGGAAGTAGCCGAACGTCGTCATGCACCGCCTCCTCGACCTGGATGAGCTGCAGGGACTCTCCCCATACCCGCGCTGGGGCGGTCAAACGGGGGAGAACGGCACGCTGCCTTGTGCCTTCTGCACCGCAGGGGCGACACTGGGAGGACCAGGCGCATGAGCGGTCCAGGAGACGCCGGGACCGCCGTCCTCATGTCGCTGCTCTGGAGCCGTCCATGCCACTGCGGATCAGCGGAGAGCGCCACCACGCCTTCACCGTCATCCGGCTCGCCGGAGAGGTCGACAAGACGCAGGAACGCCGGCTCCGCGCGACGATCGACGAGGCTCTCGCGGGCGAGCGCCCCCGGCTGCTGTTCGACCTGTCGTCGATGACCTTCATCGACTCCTCGGGGCTGCGCCTCCTCGTCCAGGCATCCTGCCGGGCCCACCGCTGCGGCGGCACCTGCGCCCTGTGCTGCCTCACCCCGGCGCCCCGCCGCCTCCTGAGGCTGACCGGCCTCGACACCGCCTTCGACGTGTACCCCACGCTCGGCGCGGCGCTCAGCGAGGGGGAGCCGGAGAGCGCCGCCTCGGTGGAGCTGCGCTGACACCCGCCGGTTTGCCCCCCACCCCTGGGGCATCTGGGGAGGTATGCGGGTAATAGTCATCGGCGCGACCGGCAACGTCGGCACCAGCGTGGTGTCCGCCCTGGCCGCCGAGAGCAGCGTCACATCCATCCTCGGGCTGGCCCGCCGGCCGCCCGACTGGCATCCCGACAAGACCACGTGGCGGACGGCGGACGTCGCCGCGGACGACCTCGTGCCGTACCTCGACGGCGCCGACGCGGTCGTCCACCTGGCCTGGCTGTTCCAGCCGACGCGCCGGCCGGTGACGACCTGGCGCAACAACGCGCTGGGCAGCATCCGGGTCTTCGAGGCGGCGGCCCGGGCGAAGGTGCCCGCGCTGGTCTACGCCTCCTCGGTGGGCGCCTACTCCCCCGGCCCGAAGGACCGCGCGGTCACCGAGGACTGGCCGACCCACGGCTGGCCCGGCGCCGCCTACGGCCGGGAGAAGGCCTACGTGGAGCGGGCCCTCGACGCCTTCGAGCGCGAGCACCCGGAGATCCGGGTGGTACGGCTCCGCCCCGGATTCGTCTTCAAGAAGGAGGCGGCGAGCGAGCAGCGGCGGCTCTTCGCCGGGCCGCTCCTCCCCCACCGGCTCGTCCGGCCGGGCATGATCCCCTTCGTCCCCGACCTGCCCGAGCTGAGGTTCCAGGCGCTGCACGCCGAGGACATGGCCGAGGCCTACCGCCTGGCGGTGGTCAGGAACGTCTCGGGCGCCTTCAACATCGCCGCCGACCCGGTGCTCGACTCCGCGCTGCTGGCCGAGGTGCTCGGCGCCCGCCGGGTGCCCGTCCCGGCCTGGCTGCTGCGCGGCGCCGCCTCCGCCGCCTGGCACCTGCGCCTGGTGCCCGCCTCCCCGGACCTGCTCGACATGCTGTTCACCGTACCGATCATGGATGTCACCCGGGCCCGCACCGAGCTCGGCTGGACCCCCCGGCACTCGTCGGTCGACGCGCTGCGCGCGGTGCTGGAGGGCGTCCGCACCGCCTCGGGCATGGACACCCCTCCCCTGTCCCCGCGGACCGGCGGTCCCGCTCGGTCGAAGGAGGTCACCACCGGGATCGGCGAGCGGCCCTGACCTCGCCGCCGGTCCCGGAGGCCGGCGCCGGCGGCGGTGGAGGAGCGGAGAGGAAACGGCGCGGAGGACCGGGAGGGAAACGGTGAGAGGCGAAGGCCCCGGCTTCCCGCCGGGGCCTTCGCCTCTTCGTTGCTCCGCCGCCGTGGCGGCCGTTCGCGGTGCCTGCCCGCGTCAGTACCGCGAGGTGGCGGCGTGCCGGCGGCTGAGCGCCAGCCCCAGCCCGACCATGCCCAGGCCGAGGAAGAGGTGGAGCCAGTTGTCGGCGGTGTTGAACGGGACGAAGTTGGCCGAGCTGTCGTGCGGGACCATCAGGCCGTACAGCCAGAACAGCAGGTAGACGATGCCGCCGCCGATCAGGAAGTTGCGGGCGCCCGTCCACGTCCGGGACATCGCCAGGCCCGCGATGCCGAACAGCAGGTGCACGATGTTGTGCAGGATCGAGACCTCGAAGATGCCGAGCAGCATCGCGTCGGATTGGTGCCCGGCGAGGGCGAGCTGGTCGACGTTGCTCGTGATGCCGGGGATGAAGCCCAGCACGCCGACGAGGAGGAACACGATTCCCGTGATCCGCGCCGCGAGCTGCAGCGGGGAACGGGTTGCCGTGTGGGTGCGCGGTGCGTCCATGATGTCTCCCTCGGTGGTCGGGTCTGCCGCCCTCCCCTGCTACCCCCCGCGCACGGATGTAGTCACCCGTCGCGGAACAGGGACCGCAGTGGCCGCACGGCGCCGCACGGGCCCGTGCGCCGGACCCGCCGGATCCGGCGCACGGCCCGGCCGGGAGGTGACACGGCCCGGCGTGCGGGCAGAGCCCCCGGCATGACGATCCAGGACTCACGGGCCGAGGCTACGGAGACGACGGCGGGGGCGGCTGCGGGGACGGCGGCTTCGGGGACGGACGCCAGGGCCGCCGCGGGGGCGGGTGCCCTCCGGACGGGCCCGGTCCTCCGCCCCCCGCGCTCCGCGGGCGCCCCCGCGGCCGCGGGGAACGTCCTCGTCGGCACGGCCTCGTGGACCGACAGGTCGCTGCTGGAGTCCGGCTGGTACCCGGACGACGCGGCGACGCCCGCCGCGCGGCTCGCCTACTACGCCTCGCGCTTCCCCCTGGTGGAGGTGGACGCCACCTACTACCATCCCCCCTCACGCAGGACCGTGGAGGCGTGGCGGGACCGCACGCCGCCCGGCTTCACCTTCAACGTCAAGGCGTTCTCCCTGCTGACCGGGCACCCCACCCCGGCCCGGTCGCTCTACAAGGACCTGCGGGAACGGCTCGGCGACCCGGACGGCAGGCTCTACCCCCGCGACGTCGGCCCCGGCGTCGTCGAGGAGGTGTGGGCGCGGTTCCTCGGCGCGCTCGCGCCGCTGCACGAGGCGGGCAGGCTGGGCGCCGTCCTGCTGCAGTTCCCGCCCTGGTTCCCCGCCGGCGAGGGCAACCGGCGCCGCGTGCTGGAATGCGTACGGCGCTGCGCCCCGGTGCGCGCGTGCGTGGAGTTCCGCAACCGCACCTGGATGGAGGAGGGCGAGCGGGAGCGGACCCTGGGCTTCCTGGCCGAGCACGGCATCCCGTACGTCGGCGTCGACATGCCGCAGGGGCATCCGTCGTCGATCCCGCCGGTCCTGGCCGCGACCGCCGACCTGGCGGTGGTCCGCTTCCACGGCCATTCGGAGAAGTGGACCAGCAAGAAGATCGAGGAGCGCTTCGCCTACCTCTACTCCGAGGAGGAACTGGAGCACTGGGCGGCCCGGCTCCGGGAGTTCTCCGCCCAGGCGGAGACCGTCCACGTTCTGATGAACAACTGCTGCCGCGACAACGCCCAGCGCAACGCCGCCCGCCTCACCGAGCTGCTGGCGGCCCGGTGACGCCCCGGGGCCGCGGCCCCGTGCGGCCCGGGACCCCGACGGAGGGCGGCGGCCCCGCAGGGGGGCGGCAGGCGGCCAGGTCCTCCCGGCGCGACAGCAGGAAGGCGCGCTCCGGGTCGGTGCCGACGGCCTCCAGCGCCCGGCCGTAGGCGTCCAGGGCCTCCCGGTCCCGTCCCAGGCGGCGCAGCAGCTCGGCACGGGTGGCGTGGAACAGGTGGTGGCGACCCATCGTCCCGTCCAGCCCGTCGAGGAGCTCCAGCCCCGCCTCGGGCCCCTCCGCCTCGGCGACCGCCACGGCCCGGTTGAGCCGGACCACCGCCGAGCCCGCGATCTCCTCCAGCCTGCCGTACAGCCGGGCGATGGCGGGCCAGTCGGTGTCCTCGGCCCGTCCGGCGACCGCGTGCTCGGCGGCGATCGCGGCCTGCAGCAGGTAGGGGCCGGGGAACCGGTCCCCGGGACCGCCGGGGCGTACCGCCTCCAGCAGGGAGAGCGCCTCGCCGATCTCCTCCCGGTGCCAGCGCGAGCGGTCCTGGTCGGGCAGGCGCACCAGCTCTCCCGACGGGCCCAACCGGGCGTCGCGCCGGGCGTGGTGCAGCAGCATCAGCGCCAGCAGCCCGTCCGCCTCCGGGTCGGCGGGCAGCAGCTCGCGCAGCATCCGGCCCAGCGCGATCGCCTCGGCGGCGAGGTCCGCGCGGATGAGCCGGTCTCCCCCGGTCGGGGCGTACCCCTCGGTGAAGATGAGGTAGACCACGGCCAGCACCCCGTCGCGCCGCCCGGCCAGCTCCGGCCCTGCCGGGATCCGGTAGGGGATGCCCGCCTGGGCGATCTTCTTCTTCGCCCGGGTGATCCTGGCCGCCATGGTGGTCTCGGAGACCAGGAACGACCGGGCGATCTCGCGTGTGGTCAGGCCGCCCGCGCAGCGCAGGGTGAGGGCCACCCGGGCCTCCATGGACAGCGCCGGGTGGCAGCAGGTGAAGATGAGCCGGAGCCGCTCGTCGGGGATGCCGGCGGGCTCCGGCCGGTCGTCGACGACCAGCAGCGGCAGCTTCCTGGCCGCGACGGCCTCGCGCCGGAGCCGGCTCAGCGCGCGCCTGCGCGCCGTGGTGAGCAGCCAGGCGGGCGGGTTGTCCGGCTCCGGCGGCCACGCCGCGACGGCCGCGGCGAAGGCGTCCTGCAGCGACTCCTCCGCGAGGTCCAGATCGCGCAGCTCGGCGGTGAGCAGGGCGAGCAGGCGCGCCCAGTGCCGCCGGTACGCCTGCTCGACCGCCGTCATGCTCATCCCTGGTATTCGACCACGGGACGGATCTCCACGATCTCCTCGGGGCAGGCCGCGGCGAACTCGATCGCCTCGTCCAGGTCTCGTGCCTCCACGAGGTGGAGACCGCTCAGGTGCCCGGTGGTCTCGGCGCAGGGACCGTCGGTGCGCAGCGCCCGCCCTCCGCCGGTCCGCACGGTGACGGCCGTGGCGGAGTGGTCCAGCCCCTCCCCGCCGAGATAGGCCCCGCGTGCGGTGAGCATGTCCACGAACCGCCCGTGCGCGGCGCGGGCCTCCTCGATCTCGGTCTCGGTCGCCGCGGCCCGGCCGCCCTCGTCGCGGTAGATCAGCAGTGCGTACTTCACGGCGCCGTCACCCCCGCTCCGGCACGGGCCTGATCTCCACGACGTCCGACGGGCAGGCCTCGGCGAACTCGATCGCCTCGGCCATGCTCGCGGCCTCGACCGTGATGTAGCCGCCGATCTGCTCGACCGCCTCGGCGTAGGGGCCGTCGGTGACGATCACCTCTCCCCCGGCCTTCCTGACCGTGGTGGCGGTGGTGGAGTGGGCCAGCTCCTCGCCGCCCCGGCCCGCGTCCCTGGCCGCCAGCATCCCCTCGAAACGGCCCCACCGGGCGTAGATCTCCTCCCGCTCGGCCGGTCCGGCCTCCGCCCAGCGGCTCTCGTCCCCGACCGCCAGCAGCACGTATCTCATGGTGTCTCCCTTCGGTGTCGTCCGGCGTGCGCCGTCCGCGTCCGCACGGCGCATGCCCATGACGCGCGACGCCCGCCGGAATCGACAGGTCGCCGGAGGCGATTCTCCGGCCGGACCGGTGTCAGCCCGGAGCGGCCGGCCCGTCCGGGGCGTGTGCGGGCCATACGGCCATGGCCAGCTCGGCGACCGCGGTGAGCTCCGCCGCGTCCGCCCCGTCGCGGGCGCGCTGGGACATCCCCTGGACGACCGCGGCGAAGTATCCGGCCAGCGCCGCGGGGTCCGCGCCGGAGGGGAGCTCGCCCTCCCGCTGCGCGGTGCGCAGGCGGTCGCGGAAGGCGGTGAGGTTGGCCTCGCGCAGCCCGCGCAGGAAGGTCGCGACCCCGGCGTCCTGGGCTGTGACGTTGGTGGCGGCACTGATGACCAGGCACCCGGCCGGATGCGAGGGATCGGGGTAGACGGCCGCCGCCTCGCGCAGGATGCGGGCGAACGCCCGATGGGCCGTGGGCTCCTCCTGCAGGGCCCGGCCGATGAAGGCGCCGACCGGTGAGCGCCGGTAGGCGTGCACCACCTCTTCGAACAGTGCTCGTTTGTCACCGAAGGCGGCGTACAGGCTGCCCGGCCGGATGCCCATCGCCTCGGTCAGCTCGCCGACGGAGGTGGCCTCGAAGCCGCGCTCCCAGAACAGCCGGGTGGCCGCGGCCAGCGCGGCGTCCCGGTCGAACGCGCGCGGCCTGCCCCGCGCCGCTCCCGTCTTCCCCATGCCGGACATTGTAGAGCGATCGCTCAATAATCTGTGCTAGCTTATTTTTTGAGTGATCGTTCAACAAAGGAGGGAGTCACCCGCATGGACGCACGCGTCCTGGACGGCAAGGTCGCGCTGGTCACCGGAGGCAGCAGGGGCATCGGCAGGGCCGTCGCCGAACGGCTCGGCCGTGACGGCGCCACCGTCGCCGTCGCCTACGCCCGGGACGAGACCGCGGCGGACGAGGTCGTGGCGCGGATCCGCGCCGGGGGCGGCCGCGCCTTCCCGCTCCGGGCGGAGCTGGGCCGCCACGGCGACGCCGCCGCCCTGTGGGCGGCCTTCGACGCCGCCGCCGAACGGCACGCAGCCGCCGCGGGCGTCGACGTCCTCGTCAACAACGCGGCGATCGGCCGCAGCCCGGACCTGGCCTCGCTCACCGAGGACGACTTCGACCACGTCTTCGCGGTCAACGTGCGGGCACCGTTCTTCATCGTGAAGGAGGGGCTGAGCCGGCTGCGCGACGGCGGGCGGATCATCAACGTCTCCAGCGGCGTCACCCGCATCGCCATGCCGGAGATCATCGCCTACAGCGCGACCAAGGGCGCTCTGGACACCTTCACCCTCACCCTGGCCAAGCAGCTGGGCCCCCGGGGCATCACGGTGAACTCCGTGGCCCCCGGGATCACCGACACCGACACCAACGCGGGCTGGCTGCGCGGCAATCCGGAGGCCGAGGCCGCGGCCGCGTCCCTGGCGACGCTCGGCCGCGTCGGGCAGCCGGAGGACATCGCCGGCGTCGTGGCGTTCCTCGCCTCCGACGACGCCCGCTGGGTGACCGGCAGGGTGATCGACGCCACGGGCGGCGCCGGGCTGTGACCCCCTCGCGGCCCGGTGCGCCGCACCGGGCCCGCGGTCAGGCCGGCGGAGGGGCCGCGCTGTCCCGGACGACCAGCTCGGTGGGGAGCAGGACCCGCCGCGGCACGGTGGTCCTGCCGGTCCGGGCGTCCGCGATCGCCTCGGTGAGCGCGGCGGCCGCGGCCCGGCCCTTCGCCTCGATGTCCTGGCGCACGGTGGTCAGCGCCGGCCGGATCTGCACGGCCAGCGGGCTGTCGTCGAAGCCGACCACGGACAGTTCCTCCGGGACCCGGATGCCCAGGTCCGCGGCGACCTGGAGGGCGCCGTAGGCGACCGCGTCGGAGAAGCAGAGAAGCGCGGTGGGGCGGTCCGGGCGGTCCAGCAGCAGCCGGGCGCCGATCCTCGCCTGCTCCAGGTCGGCCCCGCCCTGGCGGGCGATCAGCGGCGTGATCCCGGCGGCGTCGAGGGCGTCGAGCCAGCCGAGCAGCCGCTGCCTGGAGGCGTGCCCGTCGATGGCGACCTGGGAGGGGTCGATGATCCCGTGCGGGCCGTGCAGTCCGGACATCAGCAGCCCGATCCGCCGGTGGCCCAGGTCGACGAGGTGCCGGGCGGCGGCACGGGCGCCGGAGCGGTCGTCCACGTTGACGCTGGAGATGCTGTCGACGGGGTCCTGGTCGACGTAGACCAGGGGCAGCCGGCGGCGGAAGAGGTATTCGATCGCCGTCGACGTCGGGTCGCACGAGTAGACCAGCGCGCCGTCGATGGCGACGTCCCGGGCCGGGATGATGTCGCCGCTGTCGGACGAGGTCAGCAGGGTGAGGGCCAGGCCGGTCGGCCCGAGCTGCTCGGCGATCGCGCCGAGGAAGCCGGTGGCGACCGCGTCGGTGAAGGCGAAGCGCAGCGACGAGGTGAGCACGATCCCGACGGCGCCCGTGGTGCCCTTGGCCAGGGCCCGGGCCGTCGGATCCGGCCCGACGTAGCCGAGCTCCTCCGCGGCGGCGAGGATCCGCTTGCGCAGCGCGGCGGAGAGCTGGTCCGGCCTGGAGAACGCGTTCGACACCGTCATGCGGCTGACGCCGACGTGGTCGGCGATCGTCTGCAACGTCACGCGTGGCGCCATGTCACCGCCGGTTTCCGCCAGATCGGGCTCTTCTCCGCGGCCGGCGGGCGCGAGCGCGGCCGTCGGCGGCGGGTCGGCCGGGGACCGGCGCCGCTGCGCGGGGCGCCGGTCGTCCGTCGACATCCGCCAGGCTAACAGGCGGGCTCGATCACGTGGGCGGCGCGGATCAGGCCTCTGGCCAGCGCCGCGCGGACCCTGCGGGTGCGCCGCGGGCGCTCGGTGTGCGGGACGACCGGCGCGCCGGGAAGGGCGGCGGCGTGCTCGCGCCGGACACCGTCGAGGGCGAGCACGAAGGCTGCGGGCATCTCCATGGGATTCTCCCCTGACTCTCTCCATCGATCTCTATACCGGTAAAGTAACCGCGTTCTCTGTACCGGTCAAGAGAATTTCTGGAGCGGTAAAGAAGACCTCCCGGGCGGAACGGGACCGGTGAAGGCGGCCCCGGCGGGAGACCCTGCCGGAGAACGGGGAAGCCGGCGGAGGACGCGACGCCCGCGCCGCGGAGGCCGGGACCAGGGTGTTTCGGCGGGTGCCGAAACGTCCGAGGCCGATAATCGAGCCATGGACACCCGGCGCGCACCCGTGGCAGGACCCGACCTGGCCTCCGTGGCCAGGCCCCTCGCCGACCGCACCCGAGCGAGCTTCTGCATGGCCCTGCTCGACGGCCGGGCCTGGACCGCGACCGAGCTGGCGCGTCACGCGGGCGTCGCCGCCTCGACCGCGACCGAGCACCTGAACGCGCTGGTGGGCGGGAACCTGCTGGCCGAGGAACGGCAGGGAAGGCACCGCTACGTCCGGCTGGCCGGCCCGCACGTCGCCGAGCTGATCGAGGGACTCGCCGCGGTGGCGCCCGCCGGCGCCCCGCCGCCCCGTTCGCTGTCGGCGGCCGGCCGGCGCAGGGCGCTCGCCCACGCCCGCACCTGCTACGACCATCTCGCCGGAGCCGTCGCGGTCGCGATCACCGACACGATGACGGAGCGGGGACTGCTGGACTGGGGGCGGGGGCTCAGGCTCACCGGCGACGGGGAGGCCTGGCTCGGGCGGCTCGGCGTCGCCGTCCCGGCGGGCACGCGCCGGCCGCTGGTGCGGTCGTGCCTGGACTGGACCGAGCGCCGCCCCCACCTGGCGGGCGCCGTCGGGGCGGCCCTGTGCCGCCACGCGCTCGACTCGGGGTGGATCGCCCGCGTCGGCACCACCCGCGCCGTGGCCGTCACCGCGGCGGGCCGGGACGCGCTGCGCGAGCAGCTCGGCCTGCCCGAGGACCTCCTTCCGCCCCGCTGAGCGCCCCGGCCCCGTTCCGGCCGGGCCCGCCGGGTCAGGCGTGCCCGCCCGCGGTGACGCGGCCGATCGTCAGGCGCGGCGTCCCCTCCATGATCAGGCCGACCCGCTCGACCTGCTCGTCCAGCGCGGCCCGGTGCGCGGCGCTCAGCGGCGCGAAGGGCTCGACGGTGACGTCGATCCGCCGGCCGGAGCGGCGCTGGTGCCACAGGCCCGCGACGACGCCGTCCACCAGGAGGTTCTGGAAGTTGCCGGCCAGGGCGCGCCCGGCGGCCGCGCCCGGGTACAGCCGTTCGGGGGACGGGACGCCGACCCGGTAGGAGTAGCCGTCGAAGTAGGGCAGCAGCCGGACGCCGGGCACCGCCTCCGACCGCGCCGCGGCCTCCCCGGCCGCCGTCCCCGTGCCGTCCGCCGTCCAGGCCGGGGTGCCCTCGACGTCGACGCGCCGGAGCTCCCCGGCGAGGGCGGCGAACGCCTCCGAGGCGCGGGAGACCGGCGCGCCCAGCCAGTTCGCGAACCGCTGCGGCGTGGACGGCCCGTAGGCGTGCAGGTAGCCCCGCACGGCCCAGGCCAGCGCCGGCCCCTCCTGCGCGGGGCGGAAGCCCGGCAGCCACCGCCGGGGATCGGTGTAGGTGACCTTCCGGCCCCGGTTCGGGCCGAAGCAGAGCACCCCGCGCATCCCCGCCAGGTGCAGCGCCTGGCGCCAGCGCGGCCACCTGCCCTGGAAGGCCGGCATGACGAGGTCCGCCGCCCAGGGCCCCGTCCGTCCGACGACCTCGTCGCCCAGCTCGTCGATGGTCAGCACGGCGTCCGCCAGCGCGTCCGCGATCGCGGCCACGACCTGCTCGGTCTGCTCGGGCGTGAGCCGGACCTCCGGCGGGAAGCCGCCCGGCCCGGTCGTCAGCGGGGACAGCGCGCCGACCCATTTCTCCAGGTCGCGGGCGGGCAGCAGGTGGACCGTGCCGCGCGGCCCGAAGGTCTTGACGAGGCTGCGCTCCTCCCACAGGGCCGCGCGCACGTCGGAGCGGGTGGCCCCGGCCAGGCGGGATCCGATCGCCAGCTCGGCGGCCGACATCACCTGGGCGTGCGTGCCGGCCGTGGCCGCGGCGACGTCGGCGGGCCCGGCGCCGGTGAACGGCTCGGCCAGCCCGTGCCGGCGCAGCCGCAGCGCGCGGACCTCGGCCCAGGTCATCGTCGGGACGTCGGAGGGGGTCATCGGTTTCCTCTCGTCGGCAGGGCGGAGGCAGGTCTCCCGGACGTTCCGGCGAGGGCTCGGCCACCGGGGGCAGGAGCCACGTTAGGGGCCGTACAGGTCAGATCCCGTCCTCTATTTCTGCCAGGCTGTCCGCATGACAGGAACCTCCACGTCGGCACGGCTGCTGAGCCTGCTCTCACTGCTGCAGACACCGCGCGAGTGGTCGGGGAGCGAACTCGCCGAGCGCCTGCGGGTCAGCCCGCGCACCGTCCGCCGCGACGTCGAGCGGCTGCGGGACCTCGGCTACCCGGTCCAGGCCGCCAAGGGGCCGGACGGCGGGTACCGGCTCGTCGCGGGTACGGCGATGCCGCCGCTCCTGCTGGACGACGAGGAGGCGGTGGCCATCGCGGTCGGGCTGCGCACGGCCGCGGGGAACGCCGTCGAGGGGATCGGGGAGGCGTCCGTGCGCGCCATGGCCAAGCTGGAGCAGGTGCTGCCGTCGCGGCTGCGGCACCGCGTCGGCGCGCTGAACTCCGCCACCGTCCCGCTCCCGGTGCCCGGCGGGCCGGGCGTCGACCCGGACGTGCTGACCACCGTCGCCTCCGCCTCGGCGGGCGGGCAGCGGCTCCGGTTCGCCTACCGCGCGGCCGACGGGACCGCCGGCAGGCGGTTGGTCGAGCCGTACCGGATGGTGGCCGCCGGGCGGCGCTGGTATCTGGTCGCCTACGACACCGGCCGCGGCGACTGGCGGATCTTCCGCGTCGACCGGATCACCGAGCCGTTCGCGACCGGGGAGCGGTTCCCGCCGCGGGTGCCGCCCGAGCAGGACGCGGCGGCCTTCGTCACCGCCAGGCTCCGCTCCCTGGCCCAGGTCTACCGGGCCGTGGTGACGCTGCACCTGCCGGTCGAGCAGGCCCGGGGGCGGCTGGGCCCGGACCCGGGAGATCTGGAGGCGGTCGACGAGCGCACGTGCCGGTTGACCGGGCACGCCGACACCCTGGAGTGGCTGGCGGCCCGGCTGGTCATGCTCGGCTGCGAGTTCGAGGTGCACGAGCCGCCCGAGCTGGCCGAGCACCTGCGCGAGCTGGCCGGGCGCGCCGCGCGGGCCGCCGGCGGCCCGCGCTAGGGCGGGCCGCCGGGACGCGGGCCGTCAGGACGCGGAGCCGGAGCGCGGGCCCGCCGGGACGCGGAGCCGCCGGCGGCGGGGTCCGGCGCCCGCCCGTTCCGGGCAGGCGCGGCCGTCAGCGGCGGGCCAGCGGCGCGGGCTCGCGGAGCTTGTCGTGGAACCACGCGATGGTACGGCGCAGCCCGTCGACGACGTCCACCCGCGGCCGCCAGCCCAGCCGCTCGGCGGCCAGCGAGGTGTCGGGCCGGCGGACGGCCGGGTCGTCGGCGGGACGCTCGACGAACTCGATCGGCGAGGACGACCCGGTCAGGTCGCGGATCGTCCTGGCGAGCTCCAGCATGCTCAGCTCCGCCGGGTTGCCGATGTTGACCGGGCCGGTGAAGTCGCTGTCGGCCAGGGCGAGGATGCCCTCGACCGTGTCGGTGACGTAGCAGATGGAGCGGGTCTGCCCGCCGTCGCCGGCGACGGTGATCGGCTCGCCGGACAGCGCCTGGCGGATGAAGGTCGGGATGGCCCGGCCGTCGTGGGGGCGCATCCGCGGCCCGTAGGTGTTGAAGATCCGCACGATCGCCGTGTCGGCCTCGCGGGAGTTGCGGTAGGCCGTGGTCAGCGACTCGGCGAAGCGCTTGGCCTCGTCGTAGACGCTGCGCGGCCCGACCGGGTTGACGTTGCCCCAGTAGTCCTCGCGCTGCGGGTGCTCCAGCGGGTCGCCGTACACCTCGCTGGTGGAGGCGAGCACGAACCGGGCGCCCTTCTCCTTGGCCAGGCCGAGGGCGTGCAGGGTGCCGAGGCTGCCGACCTTGAGCGTCTCGATCGGGTGGCGCAGGTAGTCCACCGGGGAGGCCGCCGAGGCGAAGTGGAGCACCAGGTCGACGTCGCCGGAGACGTGGACGAACTCGGTGAGGTCGCACTCGACGATCCGGAACGCGGGCCGGCCGAGCAGATGGGCCACGTTGTCCGGGGAGCCGGTCAGGAAGTTGTCCATGCAGATCACCTCCGTCCCCCGCTCCAGCAGCCGTTCGCACAGATAGGAGCCGAGGAAGCCGGCTCCGCCGGTCACCACCGCGCGGCGGTGGGCGGGAGCGGTCATCGGACAGTCACCTCCAGTCGGTCGAGCGCGGCGTCGAGGACCTGCCGGGCCTCGATCCGCAGCAGCCCGGGGTCGGGCCGCTTCCCATGGGGGTCTCCGCGCAGCCCGGCCCAGAGCGCGGTGTGCGGCCCGCCGGGCGGCGGTCCCCACAGGGCGGGCGGGACGGGTCCGAACAGCACCACGGACGGGGTGGCGAACGCGGTGGCCAGGTGGGCGACGCCGGTGTCGCCGCAGACGACCAGCCGGGCCCGCGCCACCAGCGCGGCCAGCTCCGCGAGGCCGGTACGGCCGGCGAGCACGTGCTCGGCGGGCAGGCCCGCGAGGCCGGCCACCTGCCGGGCCAGGCCGTGCTCGGCCACGCCCCCGGTGACCACCACGTCGTGGCCGGCGTCGCGCAGGCCGGACACCACCTGCGCGAACCGCTCCGGCGGCCAGCGCCGGGACGGGTGGGCGGCGCCCGGGTGGACCACGACCGGCCCGGTGTGCGCCCCGCCCGGCCCGGCGGGGTCGGCCAGGTACAGGTCGCCGGGGTCGGCCGGGATCCCGTACCAGCCGAGCAGGTCGCACCAGCGCCGCACCTCGTGGGCCTCGGCCCGCCAGCGCGGTCCCGCCACACCGGGCACGTCGGGGTGCGCGTGGGACAGCAGCCGCCCCGGGCGCGTGCCGAGCAGCGCCCCGGTGCTCTGCGGGCCGCGGCCGTGCAGGTTGACCGCGATGGCGGGGGCCTCGACGGGCACGTGCTCAGGGGCCGGTTCCGGGCCCGGCACGTCGCACAGCTCGTCGACGGCGCCGATCAGCGGCAGCAGCTCCGCCAGCGCGGCGGGGGCGGCCAGCACGATCCGGTGGCCGGGGAAGGACCGCCGCAGCGCCCGCAGCGCGGGCACGGCGGTGAGCAGGTCACCGAGGCCGAGCGCGCGCAGCGCCAACAGCACGGGCCGCCCGTCGCGGAACACCGCCGCGCCGTCCCCGTACCCGCCGCGGATCCCGTTCCCGCCGCGGATCCCGTTCCCGCCGGCCCCGGCTGCGCGCCCGCCGTCCCCGTTCCCGCCGGCCCCGGCTGCGCGCCCGGTACCGCCGCTCCCGTGCCCGGCGCCGTCCCCGGTCACGGCCATGACGTCTCCGTCGACGGGCAGACGACGAGTTCCCGCACCTCGCAGCCCTCCGGCTGGCCGAGCGCGAACACCACGGCGGCGGCCACGTCCTCCGGCTTGTTGAGCCGCGCGTCGGGACCCGGCTTGTACCGCTCGTCGCGGTCGTCGAAGAAGCGGGTCTGCATGCCGCCGGGGATCAGCAGGGTCACGCCGACCTGCCCGGCGAGCTCGGCCGCGAGCGCCCGGGTGAACCCGACCACGGCGAACTTGGACGCGCAGTAGGCGGTGGCGTCGCTCAGCGCGCGCAACCCGAGCGTCGAGGCGCAGGTCACGACCTTGCCGCGGGAGGCGGTCAGGTACGGCAGGGCGGCGCGGACCACCGAGGCGGTGCCCAGCAGGTTGACCTGGATCACCCGCTCCCAGCGGTCGGCGGGCACGTCGGCCAGCCGCCCGCAGGCGTCGGTGCCGGCGGCGGTGACGACGCCGTCGAGGCGGCCCCCGGCCCGCTCGGCCAGTTCGGCCACGGCACGCTCCGCCTCCCGGCGGTCGGCCAGGTCGGCCACCGCGTACTCCACGTCGTAGGCGGGGGCGTTCACGTCCACCACCAGCGGCCGCCCCCCGGCCTTGGCCACGGCCTCGGCGCAGGCCAGGCCGAGGCCGGACGCGCCACCCGTGATCAATATGTTGCCCAGCATGCGAAGTCTCCTCGGTCTCGTCGGATCCCGGTGGATCCCGGTGGATCCCACCGGCCTCACAGCGCCGCGCGGGCGGCGGCGATCAGGTTGGTCGTGGACTGCCCGGGGACCAGGGGGAGGATCACGATCTCGCCGCCCGCGCGGCGCACGGTCTCGGCCTCGGGCAGGTCGGACTCGGCGTAGTCGCCGCCCTTGACCCACACGTCGGGCCGGAGCCGTTCGATCAGCGCGGCCGGCGTGCCCTCGTCGAAGATCGCCACCGCGTCGACGCAGCCCAGCGCGCGCAGCACCTCGACGCGGTCCTGCTCCCCCACGACGGGCCGGCCGGGCCCCTTGAGGCGGCGGACGGAGTCGTCGGAGTTGACGCAGACGATCAGCGCGTCGCCCAGCGCCCGGGCCCGGCGCAGCAGGCTGACGTGGCCGGCGTGCAGCAGGTCGAAGCAGCCCCCGGTGGCCACCAGCCTGCCCCCGGCGGCCCGGACCACCTGGGCGACCTCCAGGGGGGCGCGCGGCCGGTCGCCCAGCGCCGGCAGGCCGTCGCCGGGCCCCGGGCCGGGCGCCCGGACCGCGCCCGCTCCCCCGCTCTCCACGAACCGCGCGGCCTCGCGGGCCGCGGCCGGGACGGCGGCCCCGGCGCGGGCGCCCTCGCGCATCGCCAGCGCGGC